>JAUIHB010000050.1 GCA_030432465.1 Gammaproteobacteria bacterium | reverse complement strand
GCTCTCTTGGTATAATCCCCGCAAATAACTCAACCATGATAGTTAATATGAATAATTCGAGCTTATCAACTCCCCACAAAATCGTGCTTGCCAGTGGTAATCAAAAAAAGCTTAATGAGCTCACTCAAATATTAGAAGCATTTTCAGTTGAATTATTACCACAGTCACAATTTTCTGTGACAGAAGCAGTGGAAGATGGGTTAACATTTGTTGAAAACGCAATAAAGAAAGCGCGTAATGCCTGTATCCAGACTAATATGCCTAGTATTGCTGATGATTCAGGTATAGAAGTTGACTATCTTAATGGAAAGCCCGGAATTTATTCTGCTAGATTTGCAGGAGAAAATGCTTCTGATAACGACAACTTAACTCACTTGTTAAAACAAATACAAAATGTTTCCCATGAGCAGCGCACAGCTCGCTATCAATGTGTTATTGTTTATATGCGGCATTCAGAAGATCCAACGCCAATAATTGCACAAGCCAATTGGCAAGGTAAATTGCTCTCCGAGCCGCAAGGTGATGGGGGTTTTGGTTATGATCCAATTTTTTATTGTGAAAAATCGAATAAAACGGCAGCTCAGATGACACCAGTAGAAAAGTCACAAATAAGCCATCGAGGAAAAGCACTAGCGACTTTTCAAAAGCAGTTTCGCGAATACTATTCTACTCATGAGTAAACATCCAAAAATATCTGTTGGGCAGTTAAATATTTTTCCTGCTCACCTCTTATAGATTACAAATGATGACAATTACTCAACTCCCGCCTCTATCTTTATATATTCACACACCTTGGTGCGTGCAAAAATGTCCTTATTGTGATTTTAACTCCCATCAACTCAAACATGAGATTCCTGAAAAAGAATATATTGAACGCTTATTATTTGATCTCGAACAAGAAATGCCTCAGATCTGGGGACGCCAACTAAGTAGTATTTTTATCGGCGGCGGCACACCAAGTTTATTTAGCCCTCAAAGCTATGAACGATTATTTAGTGGTATTAGAGCATTGATTCCTTATTTTTCTGATATGGAAATTACGATGGAAGCAAATCCAGGAACCGTTGAGGCCGACAAGTTCGAAGGTTTTTATCAAGCAGGAATAAACCGTATATCGATTGGTGTACAAAGCTTTGACAATGCATTTTTAACGACATTAGGCCGAATACATAATGGTGATGAAGCGAAACGTGCTTTTGACATTGCGCGTCAGGCCGGTTTTCATAATATTAATCTGGATTTAATGTATGCACTGCCAAAGCAATCGCTTGCTCAAGCAATACAAGATCTTAATATGGCAATATCTTTGCAGCCAGAACACTTATCTTGGTACCAATTAACGTTAGAGCCCAACACGCTATTTTATCATCAGCCCCCACCTTTACCAGAAGATGAACTCATTTGTGATATGGCTGATGCAGGGATTGAATTATTAGCCAACAATAATTATCAACAATATGAAGTCTCTGCCTATAGTAAAAGTGGCCAGCATTGCTCACAACACAATTTAAACTACTGGCAATTTGGCGATTACCTCGGTATAGGCGCTGGCGCCCATGGAAAAATCACCCGAGCCGATGAACAGACCATTACCAGAAAAAGTAAACGCCGAAACCCAAGAGATTACTTGGATCCCAACAAATCAATTATCGATACACAGAAAAAAATTCCACAGCAAGAATTGCCATTGGAGTTTATGATGAATGCTATGCGCTTAAAAAATGGTGTTGAACAATCCTTGTTTTTTGAAACAACAGGATTATTACTCAATCAAATTCAACCCGTATTAAATAAAGCGGTTGATCAAGGCTTACTAGAGTTGACCGAAAATAGAATAAAACCTTCAGCGCAAGGTTATCGTTTTATCAATGAAACTTTGGAGTTATTTATGCCCGAAAATTTTCCACAACTAGAGACATCAAAAAAAATACAATTCAAGTCACTTGATTAATAAAATCCAATATTCACAGAGTTATTTGCAAGGAATAAGATTGTGTCGTTAAAAAATATTGCCATTATTTTAAATCTAACTTTTATTTCAACTTTATCCGCCGCAGTTAATCCCTGGGATAAAACCATTACACAAGTTACTGACTCCATAGTCAGTATTAGAGTGAACGCTGTTCGGACATTTGATACCGAAACAAGCAAAGTTACCCAAGCCACAGGCTTTGTGGTAGATGCTGAGCGAGGTATTATTTTAACTAATCGCCATGTTGTTAATCCAGGTCCTGTAACCGCTGATGCTGTATTTTCCAATAATGAAGAAATAGAAATAAAAGCTATTTATCGTGATCCGGTTCATGACTTTGGTTTTTTTCAATACGATCCTAAACAACTAAAATTTATTCATCCCAAAACCTTACATCTCAAACCTAAGCTAGCAAAGGTAGGTGATGAAATAAAAATTATTGGCAATGATTCTGGCGAGCATATGTCAATACTCTCAGGTACTTTAGCACGCCTTGATCGCTCAGCACCTCAATATCAACGTGGTGGCTATAATGATTTTAACACCTTTTATTTTCAGTCATCGGCCGATACATCTGGCGGTTCATCTGGCGCACCAGTTATAAATCAAGAAGGACATGTCGTTGCATTAAATGCTGGTGCTAATAACCGAAGTTCCTCAAGCTTTTTCTTACCACTTTACAAAATTACCCGTGCACTCAAAGCCATTCAGGAAGGAGCGCCAATTCATAGAGGAACAGTTCAAGCAACCTTTGATCATATTCCCTATGACCAAGCTCGCCGATTTAAGCTTTCTGCCGAAATAGAAAAAGAATTTAGAGATTCAAACCAGAGCAATGGCTTATTAGTTGTTACAAACACAGTCAAACTTGGAGCTGCAGATAACAAATTACTACCTGGGGATATTATTATTTCTGCTCAATCATCAACTCAATCATTGAAAAACATTAACCGCTATGAAGTTTTGGAAATATTTTTTGATGAACATGTTAATCAAACTGTAGAAGTTACTATTTCGCGTTTAGGAGAATTGTTAACCATTCCATTATTAGTTGAAAATTTACATGACATTACCCCCGATGAGTTTCTTGAATTGGCCAGCGGTACATTTAATAATTTTTCTTATCAGTTAGCGCGTCAGACCAACTTAGCTGCACAAGGTGTGTATATAGCTAACTCAGGTTATATGTTTGGTAAAGTCGGTATTAACCGCGGCTCGGTTATTCAAACAATCAATAATATTCCAGTTAATAATTTAGATGACTTTCAATCTGCGCTGTCCAAATTAAAACAAAATGAAGAGTTTGTTGTTAAGTATGTCAGTATTGGCTCACCTCACTTGCAACAAGTTAGCAACGCAAAATTTCAAACGAACTGGCATTTATCTCAAAGATGCAAAAGAGATGATAAGCAAGGTGTTTGGCCGTGTGAAGAAATCCATTGGAATAGTGAAACCAAGCAACCGACCTCAACACGCATACAATCTTTAAACTACAGTGATAAATATACTCAAAAAATTGCCAGCTCTCTGGTACTGGTTAGAGCTTCACTTCCCTATCACATTGACGGGCAAAATTACGAACATTACTCTGGCACAGGTTTAATTCTCGATGCAAAGAAAGGCTTGGTATTGGCGGATAGAAATACAGTCCCGATAAAAATGTCAGATGTTAATTTAACAATCGCAGGTATTGCAGAAATCCCTGCAAAAGTGGTTTTTGTTCACCCCGTTCATAGTTACGTTTTACTCGAATATGACACTAAATTATTAAAAGGCCACCAATTAAAATCTGCTCCCTTGAAAAGTGAGCCACTTGAAGCAGGTGACTCAGCTTGGCTTATCGGCTATCAGTCAAGTAATCGACTTATCAGTGAACGTGTTAACATTTCTTCATTCGAAGCATTAAGTTTACCCAGTCCAAGTGTACCCAGATTTCGTGATGCCAACACTAATGCAATCACAGTTAATAATCCACCTTTAGTAGCCAGTGGTGTACTGCTTGATAAAAAAGGTTATGTCAGAGCATGGTGGAGTAACTTTGAACTAGGCAATGGCGAAACCTTGGATCGGGGGTTACCCATAAAAACCATTGTCTCGATACGCGATCAATGGTTGAAAAAAAGCAGTATCGATATCTACTCTATCGGTGCAGAATTTCATCCGATAACATTAGCTAACGCCAAAAAATTTGGACTAAACCAAAGTTGGATGAATAAGCTACAAGATGTTGATAACAAACCACAAGTATTAAAAGTTATTCGTCGAATTGCAGGTTCTCAAGCTTATGATAAGTTAAAAGATGGAGATTTATTATTAGCGATAAATGACGATGTAGTTGAAACTTTTGAACAACTCGAAAGTAAAAGTAACCAGCCCACAGTAAAAATTTCCGTTTGGAGAGACAATCAACAATTAGATTACACAATTAAAACTAGTCGCTTATCAGAACGCGGAACAGAAGATATTTACCTTTGGTCGGGCGCATTATTACAAAAACCTCACCGTTCACTTGCTGTTCAACATGGCATAGAGCCCAATGGGGTTTATATCTCATGGTATTGGTATGGTTCTCCAGCAAACCGTTTTAACCTTAGTCCTCTAAAACGTATTACCGAATTGCAAGGTGAAAAAGTAGAGAATCTCGAGCAGTTTATTAAATTGACAAAAAAATATTCATCAGATGAGTATTTAAGTATCAGGCTAGTAGATATTATTGGACGAGAATCAATCATTAGCTTAAAGCCCGATCTTAGATATTGGCCAACCCAGAGAGTTTTTTGGGACGGAGAGCATTGGCAGAATCAACTCATAAAATAACATTCGTTACTTTCCAATCCTATCAAATAAATCTGGAGCTAAACTTGTAAATAAAGCTCCAGAATATTTATAGATTATTACAAACATCTGCCTTAGAGATTCTTATCAAAGCCAACGAGTTTGACTAAAAAACGGAGTTGACTAAAGATAAACGATAGTAGAAATAATCGTTCTTAACTTTACCCAATAAAAACGCACAAATGTTCTATATTTTGATCAATGTATTTTTTATGCACGAATTTAATCATTCAAAATAAAAGGATAAGTTTATGCGAAGCTTTTTGTCACTTTTGTCAGTCATTATGCTCACTCTTCAATTAGGGTGTGGTGGCAGCAGTGGTAGCGATGACCCACCTCCTGACGACACAGGTACAATTCCACCAACCGATGCTCCAGTTGCAATAGAAAAATATTTTCCAGACAATATTTTAGTGGTTTCCCCAACAGCGGTTAGCGAAGAGTCTCAAGGCGCTAAACAAACTAAAAGTAGTCATAAAACTCCTCAATATTTAAATTCACTGGAGCGAATAAACGCTCTACTCAGCGGAGATATTCCAGTACTTGATGCTTTTGAGCCACAGCTATTTTTTAGCATGGATTTCAATGCTAATTGTTATGGCCCTTCAATGTTTTATGATAATCATCCTGACGGGGTTACTCCACCCCCTCCACCTGACGCCCCCTACCCCAGCTTACCCGGCGGAGACTTAGGTATTTGGCAAGAATTAGGAATTTATGATCAAGCCTGTGCATCGGCTCAATTAAATGCTCGAATGAAAGGTATTGGCGATCAAAATTTGATGGCATTAATGAGTATTGCCAGTTTGATTTCTGTCGCAGTAGACAATGGAACCTCTTGGCCTGAAGATGTCTCACCGGGTTCAACTTTAGATCTTACCAGCCAAATGAACGCCGTTGGCATTACTGCCGTGACCTTTTCACAGGCTAATATTTCTCAATCAACATCAGGTAATAACTGGCATTATCAACTCGTGTTTAGCTTCACTCGAGAAACAGAAGAACTGAACATTGGGGTCAATCTTAATCATCAAGCAACTGACAGCGATGCCGTTTATGAAGGTTTATTAACATTTCAGGTTGATGACCTAACAGATGGTGCAGGAAACTGTTCTACCACAGAGGTCACCCGAAACGGTTCGCTACACTATATTTCGGATAGTGCGACTGAAGTTCGCTTACAGTACCGCTCAGCCCAATTATGTGGTCATGGAACCAGCGGTCTAACCGAATCAGTTAGCAGTGACAATATTTCAGGTAATGTATTATCAAGATCAAGTAATTGGGCTAATAATTTTTCTTTATTTACCGCTGAATTTAATCCAGAAAATCAGTTAGGCCTTTATACCTTTGCATGGCAAGCAGGTCCCAATGATGGAAATACTCGCGTCCTAAATGTTGGCTTGGAAGCTGTCAACAATGATGGACAGGTGACAGGAGAGTCATACTTTGGCTACGGTGATGCCATCGATGTTACAAACGGTAGTATTCAAGGGTTTATCTGTAATTGGGCTGGCCCCGGTAATAATCATACTTTATTGCAGTATGCACAACGACAGCATCTTACTCAGAATCTAAGTTCGGGATGGTTTGAGCCATCTAATAGCGCAGCATCCGATATCACGTATGCGCCAACCAATAGTTGTACTTACGATGGTTCTGGCAGCTTTTTATACGATAGAGATTTAGACAATGAGCTAACAGATGAAACCTCAGACACCGTCAACGTTGGCGAAGGTCAAGTTATTGAGCTCGATATGATGAGTCCAAGCGGTGATGCAACAACAATTTGGGAGCATATTACTAATAATCGAGGTTTTAATTTACCTGATTACCCATAATAACAAGGAGAGCGGTATCTTATATTTCAGGTATCGCTCTAAAAATCCATAGCCAACATTTCAGACAAATCAGGCTTCCAACCAAACAGCATCAATTTAACTCGATTATTTAATACTACAACCCCTTCCTCTTGCAGCAATCCCTTTTGTTTTTCTGCGGATAACGAACCTTTAGTAAAAGCAAGCTGACCAGAGCTTCTCAGTACTCTATACCAAGGTACAACCATCCCCTCAGGTACTTGTCCAAGTACTTTTCCAACAAGTCTCGCTCTTCCCGGTAACCCCGCAAGATCTGCAATCTGTCCATAACTCGCCACTTTACCGGCAGGAATACTTTGAATAGTACGCCAGATTCTTTCAGCATTAGTCAGTTGATTTTGGTTATTCATACAAAATATCAACCCCGTCAATATAAAAGAGAAACTAATAAGCTTAATAACCACTTATTTTATCGTGATTTTTTACTTTAGGATGCTCAAAATATTAAACTTAATCTGCTATGGTATTGTCCATATTATCATTCCAATTATAGGTTTAATCTAATGAGCAAAATTTTTACAAAAATCGCAACGGCAGTTGCTTTATCCATACTCGTTGCAGCATGCGCAACCAACATTGCAGGCCGCAAGCAAATAATGCTGGTATCTGAACAGAGTGCGATAAGCGCTTCCAAAGAGGCTTACGTTAATACATTACAGCCCATAAAAGAAGCAGGTAAACTGGATTCAGACCCAGCAACAGTAAAACGGGTTAACCTTATTACAGATAAACTCATCAAACAAGCCAAGCTCATGCGTCCTGAATCAAAGAATTGGGAATGGAGTGTCAAAGTAATTGATGATCCGAACACCATCAACGCCTGGTGTATGGCTGGCGGAAAAATGGCCATTTATACCGGATTAATTAATAAGCTCAATGCTACAGACGATGAAATAGCTCAAGTTATGGGACATGAAATATCCCACGCACTTGCGAACCACTCCGCTGAACGTATGTCGATTGCCATGGCCAATAACATGGCATTGTCAGTATTACAAAGTGCAACCGAGGCTTCTAATGAAAACATGAGTCTTGCTTCAGCAGCAGCACAAGTCGCACTAACCCTACCTAATAGCCGAAAATCAGAATCAGAAGCAGACAAAATAGGAATTGAGCTAGCGGCAAAAGCAGGTTTTAACCCCAATGCTGCAGTCTCATTATGGCAGAAAATGGCTCAAGCCGGTGGTGCCAGTGGCCCAGAATTTATGAGCACTCACCCATCACCAGAGAACAGACAGGAAACGCTAAAAAAGCTGATTCCCCAAATGATGCCACTCTACCAAGCAGCGAAATAACTTTTCCTCTTAGATAACTTCGCGACAGAAAAAACAGACAATGAAAAGTTTATTGTCTGTTTTTTTGAATCAATAACCGCTTTTAAATTTTAAACCTGACAAACATCCCTTAATTAACTCTCCCAAAACCTCTCCACTGCCGAAAATCGTTCAAAAAACACTCAAAAAACACAAAAAGGCAGAATAATACCAACCCTAGGCATGATTTTGACAAACAAAAATCCTCAATTAAATATACTACTCAGGCCTTACCCTAAGGCACTTTTAGAAGGTGAACACTTCTGACTAGCACCTAGCACGCTAGAAAAGAAGTTTTGGCAGGGTATTAGACATTAAGGAGCGTGCCAACGCTTACCCTTAATAAGTAGTTTTCACGCTGCTTATATGTCTAATATTTCTGCCATTTTTTATTCTCTTAAGACCCGCCAAGCAATCACATTTTTATACTCACAAATTCTAGATAAACACCAATATTAACTTGAATACTCTCGCACAACCCCTTAACATCCATAGCCCATAGCGATTTTGTCTTATTAGTTACAAAGCTTGGCTGAATATTGATAAACAAAATTTGGACAAAATGGATATTATGTCTAACGGAACTTGCAAGGGTTCCAATAGCGTCTATTTTTAAGGGGAATAGAGTGCGAAGCCTTTACTGCTATCGTGTAGCGTTGCTCTTCATAATCATATATAAGGGCTTGATAACATAAAAGCAGACTAACTCTTTTTACTTTCCTCTTTTAATATAGACTCATTACTAGAAGTATTTTCTGATTTAAAGAGTTTCAAAATAAGGAAAGTCAAATGAAAAAAGTGCTACTGCTAATTGGAATATTAATATTAGCTTCTTCGGCTAAAGTATATGCAAATGGAATTTACTATTTCAATACATATGAAGATGCAGACAATTTTTGTTCAAGAAAACATATGTGTCATGTTGCCCCCTCTCAATTTACGAACAATTGGGTTGCAATAATTTTAGTAAATGATCCACCTCCTATTAAGGGTAGAGGAGACTAATCAAACAGAAAGCCAAACTACATATTAACATATAGCGTGAAACATCTCCTCAACACACTACTGGCTTTAGTTGCATTTTTTTCAACATATGTCACTTGCGGCTCTTTTGACAGTTTTGAGGGGGATATAAAGTTTAAAACTCCTCTTTTGCAACACAAATTATCTCATCCTACAATAACCACCATAATCCAAGATAAAAGAGGATATGTTTGGGTTGGGACAAGAGAGGGACTTAATCAATATGATGGCTATAAAAATCAAATTTTCAGACCTCCACTCATATCTAACTCATATATAAATAAACTGCTTATAGATAATACCGAACGCCTTTGGGTTGCTACAAATGCCGGTTTAAATATGTATGACTCGAAATTGAATACATTTAATACGTTTAAAACAAGCCAAAAAGCGCCAGACTTTTATTCCAACTTAGAAGTATTTGAAATTTTTGAAGATTCTCAAGATCGACTCTGGATTGGTACAAGACAAAATGGAATTTTAAGAATAGATAAAAATAGAGAATCAACTTTATTTACAAAAGTAATAGGAGATGATGTTGAAACTCTATCTCTTTACCCTACAAGTTTTGTTGAAGTAGATAATAATATTTATGTAGCGACGAATTTAGGCCTGCTTATTTATAATAAAACTAATAATACATTCGAAGAAATACTAGATACAACATCGGATATTCGTAAACAACTATCTAAAAATATTAACCAACTACTATCAATCAATAATAAAGAAATATTTGTCGGAACAAATGAAGGAGCCTATATATTTAACATACAAAAAAATGAAATTAAAATGATACATCCAACAGAGTTAAAAAATAAAATCATATCTGAGTTATCATTAATAAATGATGATGAAATTTTTATAGGTACAAGAAAATCAGGTGTATATACCTTAAAATTGGCTAGTAATCGTTTAAACAAATATACGAACTCTCCTAATCAAAGTAATAGTATTATTGATAATCAAATACTCTCTATTTATTCTAATAAAAACTTTATATGGGTAGGTACAAACACGGGTTTAAATATAATCAACCACTCTCAAAGAAAATATAACCACTTACATACCAGTATTAGCCCGAAAGATTGCATTTCAGGAAATACGATTTATGGGTTATTAATAGACTCTACAAGGCATTTATGGTTTGGCTCTTTCGGACACGGACTTCACCGCATAGATTTAAATACAGGAAGCTGTGATAGAATAGTCGACTTCGATGATACCACTCCTTCCGATACTTTCATTAACATCACAGCCCTCTATGAAGACTCAGAATCAAATATATGGATTGGAACTCTCCACTCCGGAACATACAAATATATTCGTTCAGCCAATAAATTTACAAAAATACAAGATGATTCTATAAGCCCTTCTCTAGTATCAAGTTTTAAGGAAGATTTTCACAACAATATTTGGATAAGTTCTTATAGCAAAGGACTATACAAATATGACAAAAAACAACGACTATTAACAAAGGAACTAACGAACAACGGCTCAAATAAATTTTCAAAGCTTGAGGATATCAATAACATACTAATAAAAAATAATAATTTATGGATAGCTACTGCTGAAAATGGATTATGGAAAATACAGTTAAATACAAATAAAGCTTATAAAGTAGAAAAATTCCAAATTCCAAAAATAGTTACAAGTATTTATTTCGATAAAGAGAAATTTTTATGGTTAGGCACTCAAGAGCATGGAGCTATAAAATATTCTCTTTCAGAAAACAAAAGTTCTCCATATTCGATGAAGAATGGGTTACTTAGCAACTCAGTTTTGAACATTGTCGAAGACGGCTCCAATAACCTCTGGTTTTTTACAGAAAAAGGACTTAGTAAGCTAGATATTAAAAAAGATAAAATTTATACTTTTTTAGAAGAAGACGGTTTACAAGCTGATGCATTCACGCCAGCGGGTTTTTATGACAAAGAATCCAATACCATCTGGACGGGTGGGATCAATGGCATTAACTGGTTTAATCCGGATGAAATAAGTACAACTGATGAAATTCCTCAGGTAGTCCTCACTGATTTTGAACTATTTTATAAACCTGTAGAGCTGTCCAATGAGAAAATAAAGACACCTTTAGATAAGGTAATAGGTCATACCAAAAAACTCAATCTTAATTACACTGAAAATGTATTCGCTTTTACTTTTTCTGCCATGCGCTTTTTGCATGCTGAGAAAATCAAATATCAATTTATGTTAGAAGGTTATGACAAAGAATGGAATCAGGTAAGTGCCGATCGTCGTTATGCTAATTACACTAATATCGCCCCCGGAAACTATATTTTTAAAGTAAAAGCATCAAACCGTTTTGGCGAATGGGGCGAGTCAGAAACACGCCTGCCAATTTATATTGCTAGTCCTTGGTGGCAGACACCATACGCTTATGTTTCGTATGTTCTTCTGGGTTTATTAAGTATCTATTTCATTACCTATTATCGAACACGCTTGTTGATTAAACGCTCAGAAGTATTAGAAAACCAAGTAAAAACCAGAACTGAAGAATTATCTCAGGAAAAGTCAAAAGTTGAACGATTACTCGATAAAAAAAATGAAGAGTTTGCTAATGTCTCTCACGAGTTTAGAACGCCTCTCACATTAATCTTAGGACCGCTCAAGAAGCTATTATTAAAGTCCAACTCACAGGAAGACTCAAAACGACTAGAAACTATCCAGAAAAATGGTTTTCGTCTATTAAGAATGGTCGACCAACTTCTTCATTTAGAAACCTTTAAGCTCAAGTCAATTACACAACAACGCCCAATCGCCATGGGAAAAATTATTCAAGTGTTAACCGAAGCTTTTAAAGATGTTGCAAAAGAAAAAAATATTGTTATACAGCAAAATAAAACTCTCGATGTGACATTCAGATTTACGCCTGATGCTATAGAAAAAATTACACTCAACTTGCTTTCTAATGCAATAAAATACACGCCACCAAGAGGTTTAGTCACCGTTATAACAGAGAGAACGGACAACAACGAACTTAAATTAAGCGTTTCTGACACTGGCATAGGCATACCACATAATAAACTGGATAGTGTATTTGAACGTTATAGTCGGGTTTTAGATAAAAATAGTGAAAAGGTGACAGGTGCAGGTATTGGTTTAGCTTTGGTAAAAGAGTTAGTTGAAACCCATAGTGGACACATCAACATTAGCAGCGAGCTTAATCAAGGCACCACAATCGAAATATATTTACCCATAATCGATGAAGTCACAGCCTTAGCTGAAGAGCTTTACTTAAATGATGAAGCCATCTCTATGGAAGTCATGAACATAAGCTCACATAATCAAACTCAAAACATTTCTTCTCATGAAAGCACACTATCAAAAAATAATAATGCGTCCACAGAACTCATCGCAGATTCTTTTAACAGCCATATAAAAACGATTTTAATCATCGAAGATCATGCAGATATGCGTGATTATATTCAGGAAAGTATAAGCCAGGAGTTCAATTTTTTACTGGCAAAGAATGGCGTTGACGGACTGAAACAAGCTCAAGAATACATTCCAGACTTAATTATCAGTGATATTATGATGCCTGAAATGGATGGTTATGAAGTCACTCGAACACTTCGCTCACAAGACACCACCAATCATATTCCAATCATTTTACTAACAGCAAGAGGCGATCGCGAAAGTCGCTTGAAAGGCTGGCATGAACAGGCAGATGAATACTTAACTAAACCGTTTGATGACGAAGAGCTTAATATACGAATTAATAATTTATTAAGTATTCGTAATATTCTCAAGAAGCGTTTTGGACAGGAAATATTTACTTCTCATCTACAAACGGAAGAATCACCTGCGTCAAAAAATGAAGCTCAGGATCTTGATACTCAATATAGCATTCAGCAGAAAGAGTTTATCGAAAAGCTGAATTTAGCAATCAGTGAGTTATATCAGGAGCCAACTCTTTCTATTGCAACTATCGCTAAAAATGTTGCCATGAGTGAGAGACAATTTTTTCGTAAACTAAAAAGCATTCTCGATATGTCACCAACCGAGTACTTACGACGCTACCGTTTAGAAAAAGCAACATATTTGCTCAAGCAGGGTAAAAGTGCCTCCTTTACAGCATTTGAAGTTGGCTTTTCTTCACAGAGCTATTTTGGTAAATGCTTTAAGGCGCAATTTGATATCTCTCCAGCTCAATATCAAAAAGATTTTAGCGATTAATCAGTATAAAAAGCATATTTCATTTGATAATAACGACTGATACATTTTATTTTGTGTGGTCGATTAATTTCCACCCAATTGTCAGCCCGGCCGCCAGTGCCAGAGAATAACCATCCTCCTCAAATTCGCAATGGCTATCGGCTGTATTGTAGGCCGACAAGTTCTAACAGTTCAAAAGAATGACTGTCTGTAATTGTTTCGGAATCATTGCTTTGACTACAACCAAATAGTATTAGTCAAGATTTGCCCCCATAAACCTTTTGTTGATAGTAATAGTCAGTCGACGTCTAAAATCTTGAGTTTACGATTTATTTAGGCTCATAGGTGTGTAGTTGTTTTTTGTGAAAATAATGCACTCCGAAAGCCATTCCACCTGCTTTAGTTTTTGCCGTTGGGTCTCCGGGAATTCTGAGTATAGCAACGTCATTGCTTTCAGAAAGTATTTGAGCATTATTAAATGCCATGATATTTGGGCTAGTGAGACCAGCAATTTTGCTACCTACGATATAAAGACTTCCAACAGAAGCGGTTTGGGTGTCTTGAGGATATTGTTGATTGATATCTTTATCTATGACTGTCAGCAGCTGCTTGGCTCCTTCGTGAAGATCGTGAGAAAGGTTTCTAAGCGTTTCATTGCTGGGCTTCGCAATATCATCCAAGGAGATCTTAGTAGGTAGATGATAATAATAGCGATTGATCCACTCACCTCTTTCTAATTGATATGCCAGCGAGAAGCGGTAAACATCGTCAAAACATTCTTCGATAAAAATTAAAGGATAAAGGTTATACCCATCCATCCCAGATTTCAGTGTAGGACTTTTAGAAAGTTCATTGAGGGTAATATCAAATGGTGACAATGAATGATAGCGCTTCTCAAACTCCTCAGCATCGTCCTCTTTATAAGCATTGACAACAGCATCGGTTACGAAAGGTACAGGAATTAACAAACCTAAAGCAAACTCAGACGTTTGATCAGCGTGGACGAACACTAGTTGAGTATCTTCAAATTGTGATGAGCCTTTAGGCATCACAATAGGGAACTTCTTCATTATATTTATGCTGCTATTTGCTATGGGGGGCGCAGTGGGTACTTGAATAGACACACAGCCGACAAGGAAAAGTCCCAACATAATTAACAATATTCTTATCACGTTATTTCCTCAACATAAATGAGTGGGTTGAATAGCTATTAAGTTTGGATGAAATTAAATACATCGTCAAATGTATCTTGTTATTACAACCACTGTGATTAATTATAAGAAGCTCTGTATACAATATTAATTCTGCTAACTTTCTTTTTATGTTGTCGATTAACAGTGACCTTCAATACTGCTCAAAAAGACAGCTACTCAGAATCACAGTTTGCCGGCCTTAATCACAACAAAATAGTATTAGCCAAGATTCGTCATCAATAGGTGCGTAATCACATTGAAAATGAGTTTTATCTAAAATAACACTTGTACTTTAAAAAAGTTCAAGAAAACACAGCTGCCTGCTTGACTGGAACTTTCTAATGGGTGCCCCTGGCGAATCCCCACAACATTTCAAACAAAATCAATTAGATAGTCATATTATTGTTGATGTGCATAGCCATTTATGATCAGATTGGCTTCCGACCAAAGAAATCAACCAAACAATTAAACCGCTATGCACATTCGGAAATTATTATACAAAACCTTTTTAGAAACAGCCCAAAAAATTGATAAACGTAATCATTCGACTTTAATTGATTCTGCTATCACGCTCAGTGAGTGCCAACATTTATCAATTACCGCACTAGGTCGGCATTGAATCTCACAGGCAAAGGTCAAACATAATATTAAACGCATCGATAGATTCTTTGGCAATCACCGAGTCCAGAATACTGCTATCCATTATTATCAAAAAATAACCCAGTTGGTTTTAAAGAATAATCAACGTCCTATTATTGCAGTTTATTGGTCACCCCTTGTGAAGAATTTCATTTGTTACGTGCGGCTTGTCCTGTTGGTGGTAGAGCAATAACATTATTTGAGCAAAGCTACTATGAAAGCGAATATATGAAACAATCGACACATAAAACATTTTTAAACCAATTAAAAAAGATATTACCACCTGACTGTCAGCCTATCATCATTACTGACGCGGGATTTCGTTGTCCCTGGTTTCAATTAGTTCAGTCTTTTGGCTGGGATTTTATTGGTCGAGTTCTGCCACTTAACTCAATATCAAGCACCCGATAGTCTTCAATGGCTTCCGGTTAAATCTTTATATACCGATGCGACGTCAAAAGCTGAATATTTATTCAAAGGATTATTAGCAAAAAACAATCCGGTTGAAGGCCATTTTTATCAACTAAAATCACCAAAAAAATAGACAGTGTAAAACTTACGCGGTAAGAAAATTCAATACAGTGTCAGTTTAAAACATGCTAAGCGAGGAAGGGAGCCTTGGTTACTGATTTCTTCATTACCCCATGAATTATTCAAACCCAAAGCTATTATCAAAATTTATAAACAGCGTATGCAAATTGAAGAAGCTTTCAGAGATTTAAAAAATACCAATAATGGTTTAGGTTTGCGACATTGTCGTAGTTATCAGAAAGGTCGATTAAATGTAGCACTTCTTATTGCTGCAATGGCCACATTAATACTTTGGTTGATGGGATTGATTGCTAAAAATAAAGGGCAACAGTTTTCCTTTCAGGCAAATACCATTAAAAAACGAGCTGTTTTATCAACCTTTATGCTGGGTTGGCAGTATCTTAAACGCTATGGTTTTCAAATTAAAGTCAAAGAGTTTGAATTGGCTTTACAGCAACTTCATCAAGATGCAACTTTATGTTGAATCGCTTCAAAAGATGTGGGGATCCGGCAGGATTTGCCCCCCATGATTCTCTCGCTTTGCTTTCCACTAGGCTTTACTTCTTAGAATTTCTTTCAATAGCGGCTTCTAGTGCTTCCTGAACTCGCTTCTCCCTCGTAGCATGCTTTACAGCCTCACCTATTCTCCGGATTAAATAATTCCTTTTTCCAGGTGGGAGGTCTACGAATCCATCTATCATGCCACTATCTTCTAGTGAAGCTAGTAAATCATCTGGTATATCTACGTCTTCTGGGTCAATTACAACGAAATCAAGTTTAATATTATCACCCATTTTAGTATTCGTGAGTTTACGTATCTTTGATTTAATTCGAATATAATGCTTTCCACCGCCAACAGGAAAAAGGCTAACTTGAAATGGATCTGAATTATTAACACTAGCATGAACCAATACAGGTCCTTTTGTTCCAAGTGACTTGGTTACGCTTGAAGGTACGCTAACAGCACAGTAATCCATACCCTCAGCCCAATTCTCTAATGTCGCATTAAATTCAAACTGCTTTCCGATTAAAGACCTATCTATCATGGATTGTTCTCAGTTTTGCATAACTAATAAGCATTTATGTTGATTTCCAATCAATATAAATGTCTGTTGGACTGTGCCGCGTTAACACAGCACTCATACTTTATTAATGGTTTTTGTTCGTTAAGTGACAGGGAATTTTTTACGTCAGTGATATGACAATGATTTTCATCAACTATTCCTAACGTTTTTTCCCTCAATTAATTGTTGATTATTTCCTCTAAGATGCCACTTTTTTAGCTCAGGCGCAAGCGTGCTTCCACAGATCGCTTTCTCTGTTGTCGATCAA
>JAUIHB010000049.1 GCA_030432465.1 Gammaproteobacteria bacterium | reverse complement strand
AATTATATCTTCCATAAGAATCTAATAAATCAATATTATCCTGATTATATGGCTCCGCAGTTTTAGTAATGGCATTCACCGTACCAGCCACCTCCCCAACGCCATTAATTACCGAAGATGGTCCTCGCAATATTTCTATTCTCTCTAAATTAAAAATATTTTGTGGTCGCATAACCATCGTGCTAGGACCAATCCATAAGCCATCACGTAAGACCGTTATTTGCCCTCGAGAAAATCCTCGCATTGAAAATGTTGAAGGTGCAGTAGGATGTTCACCGGTTACCACACCGGGCAAACTTTCTATCGCGTCAGATAATTTTTCATACCCTCTTGCGCGCATAACTGCTTTATCTATCATTTCAATTGTCGCAGGCGTTTCCATTCCAGATAAACCTAATCGACTAGCAGTGGATGATGGATCTTTTAAACCTAACTCACCAATCGCATTACCAATAATAATAACTTTACCAGTATCTTCATCAGCTTTATTTTCTAACTGATCTTTGTTATCAGTTTGATTTTCTGCATAAGCCAATGGAATACTGCTAAAAGCAATACTGAATACTCCCATTATAACGGTGAGTTTACTACTCAAATACATATTAAATCCTCAGACCTAAAGTCACTATAAATATGACGCTTTTAACAACTAAATTGATGCCATCTGACGGCTAAAAGCGTTTCTGTTAAACATTAAAAACATTGCCAAGGTACTTAATAAACCAACGCTACAAAATACCAGCCAAGGCAAACCTGACATTTGATAAGTTTTGCTAATATCAAATAACCAACCACCAATAAAGTTCCCCAGACCACCTCCGATTGCTAAACCTAAAGAGCTAATCCCCATAAAGGTTCCTAACGCATTTTTATCGGAAAGTGCGGCAGTAATGCTCTGTTGTGTTGGTCTGGTTAACAAGACACCTAAAGTAAAAACAGCAATACAAATTAAAAAAAGAAAAAAAGTATCAATAAAAGCAATCATGCCAATAGCAAGGGACATAATGCCCATCCCTAAGGTTAAAATTTGATGTGTTGCTAACCAACGCTCTAACCATTTTACGAGAGGATATTGCAATAAAACGGTAATTGCGGCACTCAAGGCATACATCACACCAACACTTTCTTGATTACCTGTTAGCATTTCAACCCAAAGAGGAAAGCTGATATTTACTTGCATCGCTGTAAACCAATATCCAATCATGGTGCAGATAAAAAACATGAAATATTTATTTTTCATGACCAAGTGAATATTATTGATTAAAGGTTCACTTTTTTCCGTTGCTTGCTTTTTAAGTCCAGGCAAAAGAAAAATAGCGATAAAAAAATTGATTAAGAAACAGGTAGCAGCGCCTAGACATACTGCTTTAAAATCATATTGTAGTAAGGCAATACCTAACAAAGGTCCAATGGTTGATGCCACACCACCAACCACATTGCTTAATAAATAATAATGGGAGCGTTCTTTTTCGCTGGTCAAAGTGACTATTGATGCTTGGTAAGGTGCTTCAAATAGAGCGCCACCTAAAGCAGAAATAATCAAAGCAACAAATAATAGTGCAGCAGAGTTTGTCCAAGCCAACACAGCAAAACCTAAAGCACGTAATAAAACGCCGCAACACATCACTAACTTAATGCCAAAATAATCAGATAAAAGCCCACCCAAAACGGTAAGCCCCTGTTGTGTTAACTGACGTACAGCTAAAGCTAAACCGACCATAGTTGCAGTCATACCAACATTATTCACAAAGTGCACAGCCACCAAAGGCATTAACATGAAAAAGCCTGTGACCATAATGAACGTGTATAATAATAAAAAACGTAGCTCTCGCTGTCGTTTATGGTCCGGTGCTGTTATTGAATTAACAACATTACTCACTCAGACCTCTCCTCAGATCGGTACAGATAAACTGGACTTGGTATTGCACTAAACTGAGAAAAAGGAAAAGGCTCAGCACATACGGCAGATACACCGCAGGATAAAAATCTTGGAATTATATTGCTGCCTGTTTGCGCGAAAAAGACTAAGGGAATATCTCGCTTTCTGGCGGCACTTAAAATAGTATCAAAAGTGCCGTTACTCAAAGTCATTCCCGTTACGATTAAGTAATCAGCATTTTCAAGCAGCGGTTTCATATCCTGAGTAACAGGTAAACCATCTTGAGTCATTGCCATGTTAAAATCGCAAGGCATACAAACCCCGCCTTGTTTTTTAATTGCTGCAACTAACGGGTTTACAACGCCGATTAAACCGACCTTTTGTTCAGGTTGAATATCAAGCAGACTGACAATCGCTTCATCTCTGGCAACAGCCCTTTCGATGGGTGTCCCAAGAGGCAATTCAAATCTGGTACTTAATGAAGAATCATGGTGTGGAAAAACAAGTCCCAGATAAGCATCAAGTGCGGCAATTCTAATGGGCAACGATTGATTATTGAGTAATTCAACCAGTTTTTTTCCTGATAGTTCTTGTGCTATTTCGGGTGACAGCTGCGACATCTCCACACAACATCCACCAAATGAAGTTTCTATTCTCAGGAGCAGATAATAATTACGATATTTCTGTTCTGTTCCTGGAAATTGCGTACTTTGACTAATCCAGAATGCTCCAACCACATGTAAGCTTTCCGGATTAATACTATAGCTGCCACGCAAAACATCTTGAATAAGCTCATCAATACTTAACACGGGGGATTTAATCATCGTATGCATTATTCAGTTCCTTCTAGCAACTCATCATGAGCTGAATGATTACTCTGTTTGGTATTAACCAAATTGATTTTAATTCGCGATAATGCTTTTTCTGCAAATTCTCTGGCCTGATTTCCCGCTCGATCAACGGCTATCACATGCCCAGCATAACAGGCATTATCAATAGGTTTTTCTAACTGTCTGCCAACTAATGACTTGATATCTAATCTGACAATATTAGGATCATTTTTAAGTGACTCTATACCGCTGATTGATTTAACCAGACCTGTTTCTTTCGGAACTAAAAATTTAATCGCGGCACTTCCTTTAATTTCCTTCAATTGATTAAAGTCTGGCTGTTTATCCAGAGCTAAATCGATATGCATCGACAGCATGTCAATATGAGTGACCTGTTGTATTAACTCCGCAATATAGTTTCCACCCGGACGAGGATTAATTTCAATAATCCTCAATCCTTTAGGAGTTAATTTAACTTCTGTATGACTGATACCATGATCATGTCCAACCGCATTGAGTACCTCAATGACGTACGATTCAATTTGTTCTGCCATTTCCGGTTTAAGTCTGGCGGGAAACATATGTCCATCTTCAATAAAATAAGGAAAACCCGTGACACTTTTATCAGTAATTCCAATAATGGTTGTTACACCTTGGTAAGTACACGCCTCTACACTGACTTCTTCACCGGTTAGATATTCTTCTAACAACCAGATGGGCTCTCTAGTTTGCTCTCTGAAGTTATGGGTAAACGACTCCAGATTTGAAAACGCCTGCTTTAATTCGTCAACATTGTTCACTAAAGTCACAAATGCGCTGGATGCTAAATCAGAAGGCTTGATAATTAACGGAAAGCCAATATCTACTGCTCCTTTAAGGGTTTCTTTCCAGTTTCTTGCGACGACATACTTTGGATTTGGTAATCCTTTTTTTTCTATTGCTTCTCGAACTAGATGCTTCTGACATTCACTGGATACATTCGATGAGAAAGCTTGTGGTAGATTAAGTGACTGCGCTACTTTTGCTACTGTATCAATGTAATAATCGCAAATAGTTAATACTCCATCAAAATTCAAGCTTTGATGTTGTGCTTTTAAAAAACGAATCAAACCATCAATATCGTTAGTTTCACAAGTCAATACATGTTTCGCATTTTCAAATATCGGATGTATTTTTTGCGAAATTTTATCCGAATAATGTTCGGGATTACGAGTTATAAAAGTATATTCATGATCCAATTGCCTAATCGCTTTTGGTAACAAACGCCCAGTTCCTTCAACCCAATTCTCAATAATTAATAAATGTGCCATTACAGTATTCCTTAATTAATTTTTTCATCATTAATTGACTAGTATTAACCATCACATATATGATACGTTATAACATATCACGAAAAACAACTTAAAAACAAGAATTAAAATAAATGAACAATTTATTTAATCAAGATAAGGCGTTGTGCGACTTCTACAGGAGAACAGTGAGTGGATGACTTCTCGTCAATATTAAGAAACACGTCACAATTTAATCCCATAAACTCAGTTCAAGTTGGGATCTGTCGAGGTGCTTTAGGTGAATTATTTCAAGGACCATCAGAACATACATCTGGTGAAATTGTTATTATTTCATCCTTGATACCACAATATTCACGTGTTTATTTTACACCAGTTAAAAAACTGCAAGGCTCAATAAAAGAATATAAAAAATACTTTTTAAATGATCCTGAACATAACAAAGCATTCAGAGCATTAGATATATTTTGCCGCTACAAGCAATTGAACTGGCCAATTGGAAAATGGGAATTTAACAGTGACTTAGAAGTAGCGCGTGGCATGGCAAGTTCAACCGCTGACATTGTTGCAATTATTCGTTGTGTCGCTAACTATTACAAAGAAAGTTTGAGCCTAAAACAATTGCTTCAAATTTTATTTGAAATTGAACGCTCAGACAGTGTTTTTCTTGAAACACCTACTTTATTTTGCAGTTCACACCATAGAATTATTAAACAATTCAAAAAATTTCCACCTATCTATGCACTTTTTATGCATGAGAATGAAACAATCAATACGGACGATACAAAATTAATATTATTAGAACATTACCAAAAAAATAAGTCGCACTATTCTCGCTTATATCAAGATGTGATCGAGCAGTTTACTTGTCAAAATACTAAAGCGATTTGTCAACTATCAACTCGTAGTTCAGAGCTATCACAAAAAGTAATACCAAAACTGAGCTTTCATCAGGTTCATCAGAAAATGGGCGAGTTTCAAGCTGATGGAATTATCACTGCTCATACGGGCTCGGCCATTGGTTATTTATATTGCCAACGCCCGGACATAAAAACAATTGAGTCAGTCAGTTTGTTTTTTAAAAAATTTAACGGAGATTGGATAATGATTTTTCCTCACATAGCTGATGCAATTAAAACCCCACATATTATACATTTAAAAAATAATCTTTATGTGGCACGTTTTGAATCAATGAAAATTTATTCGACATTAGCGGCAGTAGAAATGCTATTGAATAAAAATTTAATCAAACCCAATGACACCTTACTTGATAGCTCCAGTGGTATCTACGCTTATGCTCTTGCATTAGCCTGTCAAAAATATCAATTAAAATGCCATATCATTGCCTCCAAAACCGTCGATAAAACCTTAAAAACTCAGCTTGAAATTATGGGAGCAACGGTTGAACCAGCAGCTTCCGCACCTAATTTAAAAATGGATCAAGAAAATAGAGTAAAACGTATTCAAGAAATTCTTAAACAACGTGACGATATTCACTGGATGCAGCAGTATCATGACGAGATTCATTATTTAGGCTATCAAGAGTTTTCTAATTTAATTATTAATAATTTCGATAGTCCTCAGATGACAATTGTTGGTGGTGTAGGCTCAGGATGTTCAACCGGAGCTATTACCACATTTCTAAGAGAAGCTGGCGTAGCAACAGAGTTACATGGTATTCAACCTTTTGGCAGTATGACGTTTAATTCTCAACATATTGAAGATCCCGGAATTATTATTGCTGGAATTGGTAGCGCCATTCCATTTAAAAATGTACGTTATGAACTCTATGATCATATACATTGGATCTCATTTGATTATAGCTCGGCAGGAGCCAATCATTTATTAAAAAAATACGGTATTTTTGCTGGTTTATCTTCAGGCTCATGCTATACAGTCGCTAACTGGTGTCACTCAGATTTTAAACACCCTTGTTTATTTATAGCAGCAGATATGGGACATCGTTATATTGAACCTGTTTTTCAAAATCAAAGCAATTACCCAGATCCTGAAACGCTACAACCATTAATAGTTAATTCGCCTGAACAAATGCAGCTCCCATGGAGTTGTATAAAATGGGCGAGAAATTCTCAACTTACAATGCCGCGTAAGTCTGTTAACTCTTAATTGAAAATAATGAAAAATAATAAAATGAAATCAATTCAGTCGAAAAACTCACGTATCACTCAACTTGATATTATTCGAGGCTTTTGTCTGTGTGGAATATTACTTGCTAACTTAATGAGCTTTACTGGATTTTATTCTCTTGAATTAAACGAAATTCTCCAACTACCAACCGAAGATAGAATAACTCTTTTCTTAATTGATTGGCTCGTTGAAGGTAAATTTTATGCTATGTTTTCCATTTTATTTGGTGCAGGCTTTGCTTTACAACGACAAAATTTTTCTAATACTTATTCAACAGAGGCTCATGTCGCATTTAAAATATTTTGGATGCGTAGAATGCTAGTATTATTAACCTTTGGTTTATTACATCTCTTTTTTATCTGGCACGGGGATATATTAACTTTATACAGTTTATTAGGTTTATTGCTATTATTTTTTTCTTCTTTTAACCAGCAAAAACTACGACGATGGATTTATTGCTTATTTTCTTTACCGATACTCATTCATTTAATTTTATATTTTTCACACTCTCATCCATTTTGGTCAAGTTTCAGCCAAATGGCATCTCAACTACAGACATCTTTCGGCTATAGCCAGCAAACACTTTTAGATTTGAGAACTTCTAATAAGATACAAGATGTTTTTTTAGCAAATATAATAAGCGTCGTACCTAGACCTATGAGTTACTTGCAAACTGGTAGAATTCCGGAGGTTTTGGCATATTTTTTAACCGGTATTTATCTAACTCAAAAGTATATCATTTCAACTAGTAACTCAACTCTCTTAACACCGCTTCCATCTAACAAAACTCTTTTTAAGTATTTAATCGCAGGCTTATCAATGAGCTTTGGTTACGCTTACATTAAAGCAATTACAGGTTCCCCTTTTTCAACCACCTTACTAGGCCTATTCCAAGGCGTACTTTATCATATTAGCGCCATATTCATCGCTTTAGGTCTGCTCGGATATCTATTTAAAACTTCACATTTAAATAACTCAAAAGTAAAACCTTTAGCCTTATTAGGACGCTGTTCACTATCAAACTATTTATCGCAGACTAGCTTATGCGTGTTAATTTTTTATGGTTACGGACTAGCTCTTATGGGAAAAGTAGCCTTTATATCAATTGTGGGATTCGCAATAAGCATACTAATCTTACAGTATTATGCTTGCTCACTTTGGCTAAAATACTTTTCTCAAGGACCACTTGAGTTAATTTGGCGAAAAATCTCTTACAAAAAATATTCAAAACAATATTTCTTCTCACCCAAAAAAAAGCAGACATCTGTGCACTAATAGGTATAAACTGGCTGCTATAATTTATTTATACGCCAAACTTGGGAGATATTGCCTAAAAGCGTATAATTCAGCTTCGATTTTAACAATAAATAAGAAGTACCTACGACTTTATGCTATACCGACTATTACCCGCACAGTTACTCGGTGCGCTTTCTTTATTTTTGCATACAATTAATACGCTATTTTGGTCTATACCCATTTTGGTGATTGCAATTGTTAAACTTTTATTACCTATTTCGCCAATCACCAAACTTTGTAATTATTTACTTAACTTTTTTGCTACCAGCTGGATATCGATTAATACCTTGATCAACCGTATAACCAAATCAATTGATTGGCAAGTTTCGTTACCTCAGAACCTATCAACTAAAGAGTGGTATTTAGTTATTGCCAATCATAAAAGTTGGGTCGACATCTTTGCTCTACAACAATCGCTTAATCGAAAAATTCCTTTTCTTAAATTTTTTCTGAAACAAGAGCTTTTTTGGGTTCCGGTCCTCGGAATATCTTGGTGGGCATTAGACTTTCCATTTATGAAACGTTATTCAAAATCTTATATTAAGAAAAATCCCCATAAAAAAGGCAAAGACTTTGAAACAACTCAAAAAGCCTGTGAAAAATTTAAATCAATACCGATTTCCATTATGAATTTTGCTGAAGGCACTCGTTTCACACCGACCAAAAAATATCGTCAAAATTCCCCTTATGAGAATTTACTAAAACCTAAAACGGGCGGTATTGGCTACGTTTTGACATTAATGGGAAATGAAATAACTCAAGTACTTGATGTAACGATTAATTATCCTGACAATCAAGATCCAGAACAACAACCGAGCTTCTGGGATTTTCTTTGTGGAAAAATAAAAACGGTTCAATTGACTGCGATCTTAAGAGAAATACCACCAGAAATAAAAGGCGACTACATTAACGATCCTAATAATCGCATGCAGGTACAACAGTGGGTCAATCATTTGTGGGTAGAAAAAGATAAACTACTAACAACAAAACAGTAAACTCACTACCTTTATTTCATGAAGAGACAACAAACTAATCTTTTGGCATAAACGTTTAATTAAAAACTTGATTCAAATATGAACCTGGTTGCTAAAATTATTTTAACAACCAGAAATTGATCTCTGAATGATATTCAGCACTAAATGTTTGTCAAAAAGATAGTGCCGGTTTAATAGAAGCAATTGCAAACATTGAAATAATTGCCACAACAGCAATAAGAAATGCAGTGATCTTTTTCTTCTTAGTTTTGCCTGGCTTAATCGCAATTGTTCCAGCGACAATATAGACCACCAATAATAATAATTTTGCAGTTAGCCAATTAACCACAAAAGGATACTGATGCGACACAACCACTAAATAAATTGCAGCACCTAATAACAGCGTGTCAATAATGTGTGGCAATATTTTTACCGGTTTGACATGCAGCATTTTACTGTTAGTCATCATCCAATAACCACGGATCAAAAAACCTAAAAAAGATAGACCCGCAGCGGTCATGTGTATATGTTTAGCTAAGGTAAAGTATTCCACTCAATTTGTCCCTTAAATTTATTTTTGATCGCTAGTTTAAATTTTTTAACTTGATCGCTAGCAATATCTAACTGAATATTAATTCTAGTCTGGTAATCTACCTGATAATTTTCTATTTGAAAATCTTTTAATAGATATTCACAGTCTTTCAGCTGTGCATATTCCAACGGAAAACATAGCGTGGTGTAATCTATTTTTTCCATCACATCCAGAGTTTCAAGCGCTAGCTTTACACCGCCACCATATGCTCTTGCTAAACCACCAGTCCCCAATTTTGTACCACCATAAAACCGTGTACAGACTACTACAATATCTCCAATACCACTATGTTGAAGCACATTTAGCATAGGCTTACCTGCAGTACCTGAGGGTTCTCCATCGTCGCTACAACCTAAAAGTGTTGTTGATTGTGGATTACCGACAATATAAGCCCAACAATGATGAGTCGCCTCAGGATAAGTTTGATTCAGGTATTTGATAAAATCTTTAGCATCTTCTGCAGTCGTTACGTTTTTTATACGAGTGATAAACTGACTATTTTTAATCACTTCTTCGACTTCAACAGCTTGAGCAGGTACGTTATAAGATGACATAAATATTTAATTAAATTTAACCTCTAAACACCTTGTCAGATAAAGTAATAAAATTAGACGAGGTAATAAAAGCAGCCTATAAAAGAAATCCGAATAGTAAACATTGTCTAATATTTATCGGGCGGCTTTCCACCCGACATAGAAGGTTAAACAAATAGGACAAACTATAACGCTTTCATCGCATTACGAGTTAGATTAATCACACCGTCTTGCTTGATAATGACATCATCTTCAATTCTGATCCCGCCATAAGGTTTAAAAGATTCAATTTTGTCCCAATTAAAAGCTTTGGCGAATTCACTATCCCGTTTTTCAGCTAAAAGCGGTTCAATGAAATAAAGCCCTGGCTCAACCGTAAATGCCATTTCGGCTTCCATTGTGCGAGTACTCCGTAAAAAAGGGTGCGTCGCTGGTGGTGCTTTAGGTGTACCAGTTTCATCAGCATATTGACCACCAATATCATGCACTTGCAGCCCAATCAGATGACCCAGACCATGCGGGAAAAAAGTTGCAGTAACACGACTTTCCACCATGCTTTCTGGCGACATATCGACAAAATCAAACTGTTTTAATACAGCAGCAATTTTATGGTGGGCTAAATCATGTAAGTCCGCATACTCATTACCCGCCTTCATGGCATCGATGCAACTTAAATTCACTTCATCCATTGCGGCGATCAAATCAGCAAATTCATCATTTTGATAAGAATAAGTTCGAGTGATATCAGAATGGTAACCATTAAAGCTCGCACCAGCGTCAATTAAAAAAGAACGTGGTGTTTCAGGTGCTTTAGATTGACACTCATGATAATGCAAAATAGCAGCGTGCTCGTTCAAGGCAACAATATTGCTGTAAGGCATCTGGTGCTCCATCATGCCGGTTGCCTCGACATAAGCTAAGTGAATTTGCTGCTCACTCTTACCCGCTCTAAACATTTCTTCGGCAATCTGGTGAGACACTACAGCTATTTCGTTAGCTTTTTTAATACACTCTTGCTCATACTCACTCTTATAAGCACGTTGCCAGTAAATTGAATTAATCAACTTTTGCGGGTTTTTAACCGCTTGTGAGTACTCACTTGTCATATCCGTCTCTTCGCCTAGAATGGCCACTCGCTCACTATCTTTTGGCAAATACTGCTTCGCTTGACCTCTCTCCGTCACAATCTGAACATCAAAATGTGCAGGCCAAATGCCTTCTGGGTCAGCAGGTGGAGTATGCCAAAAATCTACCGGCTGGTGATAAACCAATGTCGGTTTACCTTGTAAACCGATAACCACATAACTGTGTGGTAACTCAGTTAATGGCACATAAGTTCTGAAAAAAAAGCTCGATTTAAACGGATAATCCATATCATCCTGATAAACTCGAATGGGTGTTCCTGAAGGCACAATTAAGTAATCGTACCCTTCTCGTTGCATAAGTGTTCTGTGGCGAGAAAGTAAATCGATTATATGATCCGCATAGAGAGATGCAAGGTCTGGCACGCTTTAACCCCTTTGGTTGTTAGCCCTTACTGTACAAGTGGCGTTTAGTGAATGATAGCCTGTTGCTCAGGCAAATTTTGCCCGCTTTAATAAATAAAGCGTGAAAATAGATGCCATCTTAAAGGCTTTAGCAGAGCCGCGCAATCTCAGTGCATCCAACAAGTATCAGGCGACGCATTTTATTCAACCTAGCCAACTATCAGGCGACGGCCTGTTTTGCATCGTGTGCCCGCCGTTTTTCAATTGCCCGCTGTGTCACTGCTTGATTAAGATGCTTTTCCCAGCCCAAGGCAAAATATAGCTCAGCCATTAAAAAGAATGGTCCAATCAACAATTGATTAAGATCATCAATGAAAGCTGGCTTTGCTTTCTCAAAGTGATGGCCTAGCAGTTGAAACGCCCAACCAATAACAAACAGGGCTAAACCAATCAGTGCGGAATGCCCCAACAACGTAGCAAACCTCGCTACAACCACCGTTACAGCAAGAAAACCAATCAGGCCTATGGCAATCCGCCAATGTAGCTTTAAGTAATACAGACTAATTAAACCAAAGATGATCATTGCCAGGCTGATATCTACCGCTGTATTACTAATACTTACCTCCCAACTAGTCAAACTTAGCCAGATGGTCACGGCGAGTACAATTAATGGAACCCCTATAAAGTGGGTAGCAATGTTTTTAGGGTTCAAGTGAACACTTTTATAAGTTGATAGCTGAGTTTGTGCCGATTTCACTGGTTCTCTCCTATATCTATCCTTTGATCTTCGCAATTAACCTGCCCAAAGTAAAGTGGCTATGTCAACCTGCTCAATTACTTGAATCTACGTTTGCTATGAATGACCGCAACGTCAGCCCGTTATTGAATTAACCCTCAATACTAACCACGTTAAATGACAATATTCTGACCGTAAAATCTCAAATTCAAACACTTGTTTAAATTTAAATTAAACCTGTTATACTCAGCCATCTGTCATCATCGATCCAGATCTAAAATTCTATTAAAACTTGCCGCAAAGCGGGCTGCTATTAGCTACACTAGGCGACAAACGACTAATTAACCAATGGAGTTCCCCATGATTTATGACGGTCAATCCCTGCAATGCAAAATGCTTGATAACGGCATCGCAGAAGTCATTTTTGACAACAAAAACGAATCTGTTAACAAGTTTGATAACGCAACCCTGCAAGAGTGGAACGAAGTTATTTCTCTCTTAAATAAAACCGAAGGCATACGTGGAGCAATTGCCACCAGCCCAAAGTCTGTGTTTATTGTTGGAGCTGACATTACTGAATTTTTAACCATGTTTGCCGAACCAAGAGAGCAAATGGTTAGCTGGTGTAAACAGGCCGGTGCTATTTTTTCTGGCTATGAAGACTTACCCTTCCCGACAGTTTGCGCTATTAATGGTTTTGCATTAGGTGGCGGTTTCGAAATGGCGTTAACTTGTGACTTTAGAGTAGCAGCCAGCACCGCCCGCGTTGGATTACCAGAAACGCAATTAGGTTTAATTCCAGGTTTTGGTGGAACCATCCGTTTGCCACGCTTAATAGGCAGTGACAATGCTATTGAATGGATTGCTATGGCCAAACCACACAAGCCAGAAGAGGCTTTAAAAGTGGGTGCCATTGATGCTGTTTGCGAACCAGAAAAACTACGCAATATCGCACTGAAAATGGTTGAAGATGCCGCCAGCGGTAAACTAGACTGGAAACAACGCCGTGCAGAAAAGCAAGCACCGTTACAATTAAATCAACTAGAAAGTGTTATGGCTTTTACCAGTGCTAAAGGTTTTGTCGGTGCTAAGGCACTACCTCATTATCCAGCACCAATGGAAGCGATTCGAGTTATTGAAAGCACAGCCCAGCAACCTGCTCGTGAAGCCTTAGCCGAAGAACACGAAGGCTTTGTTAACGTATGTCAGACTTCACAAGCCAGTGCCATGGTGCAAATATTCCTGAATGACCAACTTCTCAAGAAAAAAGCTAAGATTGCCGCCAAAACTGCAACCAAAGAAGTCAAATCAGCCGCAGTTCTGGGTGCTGGTATTATGGGTGGCGGAATTGCTTATCAATCGGCCAGTAAAGGTTTTCCCGTGGTCATGAAAGACATCAATACCAAGGCCCTTGATCTGGGAATGAATGAAGCGATAAAAATTCTCAATAAAGGTGTTGAGCTGGGAAAAGTTTCTCCTGAAAAAATGGCCAAAGTGGTTGCCAGCATTACCCCAACGCTGGAATACAGTACACTTAAAAATGTCGATATTGTGGTTGAAGCGGTTGTTGAAAACCCTAAAGTGAAAGATAGCGTATTACAAGAAGTTGAAGGAATTATCAGCGACGACGCGATTTTAACTTCGAATACTTCCACTATTTCTATCGATTTGCTCGCTAAAAATTTAAAACGTCCTGAACTGTTTTGCGGCATGCACTTTTTTAACCCCGTACATAAAATGCCATTGGTCGAAGTGATTCGTGGAGCAAAAACTTCGGATGAAACCGTTGCCGCCACCGTCGCTTATGCGTCAGCAATGGGTAAGTCAGCCGTGGTAGTTAAAGACTGCCCTGGCTTTTATGTCAATCGCGTGTTATTTCCTTATTTCCGAGGATTCAGTCAATTATTGAAAGGTGGCGCTGATTTTCGCCAGATCGATAAAGTGATGTCTGGTTTCGGCTGGCCAATGGGTCCAGCTTATTTATTAGATGTAGTTGGCATTGATACCGCTTTTCACTGTGTAGATGTTCTTGCCGAAGGTTTCCCTGATCGTATGAGTGCAATTAAAGATGATGCGGTTGAAGTATTGTTTAAAGCCGATCGCTATGGTCAAAAGTCAGGGAGTGGATTTTATACTTACGAAAAGGACAAGAAAGGCAAACCTAAAAAAGTTGTCGATGATGCCATTTTTGAATTGATTGGCAAGCCAAACAAAGAGCTACCAGAAAAAGAGATTGTTGAACGCATGATGCTGCCGTTAATTTTTGAAGTGGTCCGTTGTCTGGAAGAAGGTATTGTCGATACCGCAGCAGAATGCGATATGGCTTTGATTTATGGTCTTGGTTTCCCTCCCTTCAGAGGAGGCGCATTGAAGTACGCGGACGAGTTAGGTTTAGCCAACATCGTCGCAGCAGCCAAACAGTACGAGCATTTAGGCGAAGGTTATACCGTCCCTGAACTGCTAAAAAATATGGCCGCTGAAAATAAAACATTTTATACCGCTTAAATCGCACGCACAAAATTGGGAGAAAAAATTATGAAAGATGTCGTCATTGTCGATGCTATCCGAACTCCGATGGGGCGTTCAAAAGGCGGAATGTTTAGAAATGTTCGCGCTGAAATTATGAGTGCCAAACTCATGCAGGCACTGTTAAACCGTAACCAGAGTTTAAATCCAGCCGAGATTGAAGATGTTATCTGGGGTTGTGTTCAACAAACTTTAGAACAAGGCTTTAACATTGCAAGAAATGCCATGTTAATGACCGATATACCGCATACCGTTGCTGGTCAAACCGTTAATCGCTTATGTGGTTCATCCATGCAAGCCATTCATACCGCCACCCAGTCGATTCAAACGGGTAACGGAGACGTATTTTTAGTGGGTGGTGTTGAGCATATGGGACATGTCCCTATGATGCATGGTGTTGATTTTGCACCACAAATTGCCAAACATTCAGCCAAAGGTTCTGGCATGATGGGTTTAACTGCCGAATTACTTGGAAAAATGCATAAATTTGATCGCGAAACTCAGGACAAATTTGCCATGCGTTCACATCAACGAGCTCATCAGGCAACAACTTCTGGTGCCTTTAAAGCTGAAATATTACCCATGGAAGGACACGATGCCGATGGTGCATTAACAACTTTTGACTATGATGAAGTCATTCGTCCAGAAACCAACATGGAAGGTTTAAGTAGTTTACGACCCGTATTTGATCCGCGAGGAACTGTTACCGCGGGCAATGCTTCCGCCATTTCCGACGGAGCTTCCGCCATGTTAATCATGAGTGCCGAAAAAGCCGAACAACTAGGGTTAAAACCTCTCGCAAAAATCCGAGGAATGGGCGTTGCAGGCTGTGATCCAGCCATTATGGGTTATGGACCCGTCCCAGCAGTTCAAAAAGCACTAAAGCGTGCAGGCTTAACCACTAATGATATCGACCTGTGGGAATTAAACGAAGCCTTTGCCGCACAATCACTCCCCGTATTAAAAGACTTAGGGTTACTTGATGTGATGGATGACAAAGTTAACTTAAACGGCGGCGCAATTGCATTAGGCCATCCATTAGGCTGCTCAGGCACTCGTATTAGTGGAACGTTACTCAGACTAATGGAAAGTAAAAATGCTACGCTAGGCGTTGCGACTATGTGTATTGGCTTAGGCCAAGGTATAGCGACTGTGTTTGAGAAGGTTTAATTTATTTTTTCAGGCAAGAACAATAAATTAAACGAAGGCGGCTTTTTAGTCGCCTTTTTAATTCTGTTAGAATAGTCCAACCCATGTACTATCAAAAATACTCAATCGAATTACCTTTATGACTCTACCCATTCTCTACTCTTTCCGCCGTTGTCCCTATGCCATGCGAGCAAGGATGGCAATTGCTTATACCAATACCCAAGTTGAGTTACGGGAGATATTATTAAAAAATAAGCCAGATGCAATGCTAGCCGTATCTCCTAAAGGAACTGTTCCCGTTCTTGTAATCAATGAAAAAAACATTATTGACGAAAGCATTGAGATAATGTTCTGGGCACTTAAGCAAAATGATCCTGATAATTGGTATTCATTACAGCAAGAATCTATTCAATCAAAAATTAATCAACTAATAAATGAAAATGATCGGGAATTTAAAACCCACTTAGATAAATACAAATATGCAGTTCGTTTTCCAGAACAATCAATGCTGGAGTATCGTGAGAAAGGTGAAATTTTTTTAGCAAAATTAAACTTTTTACTAAGTCAGCATGCCTACTTAGTGGGTGATCAGATTTGCCTTGCAGATATTGCTATTTTCCCATTTATTCGCCAGTTCGCCTATGTTGAAATCGATTGGTTTAAAAAGTGTGAATACGAGTATTTAAAGCTTTGGTTATTCAAAATGTTAGAGAGTAATTTGTTTACGCGCGTTATGCTTAAATATCAACCTTGGAAAACACAAGACAACCCAACATTTTTACCAACACTCGACACACCCCCCGATTGCAAATGAAACTCAGTAAACGGTTAGCCGCTATTGATCAGATGATCACTCAACATTACGATCACATTTTTGACTGTTGCTGTGATCATGGTTTGCTTGGTATGCAATTATTAAAACGTCAAGCAGCTGATATGATTTATTTTAATGATATAGCTCAACCTTTGATTGATTCTTTAAAAGCAATACTCATACAAAACGCTAAAAATACAAACTGGCAAACTCATTGCTTGGATGTTTCGCAAATAAATCTTCCCAAGCACGGTAAAAGCTTAGTGATTATCGCAGGTGTTGGCGGTGATAAAGTAATCGATTTTGTCAAAGCCATCACGCACAATAATTCCTCTGTTAATTTTGAATTACTCCTATGCCCAGTACATCATCACTATCGGGTAAGAAAAGCACTCATTGATTTAAATTTTCGACTTTGTCAAGAATTGCTCATCAAAGATAACAGGCGCTTTTACGAAATTTTGCATATTAGTTTTGAAGCGCCCCAAAAACTTTCATCAATAGGTAATTCTATGTGGGATTACTCAAGTCTTACACACTTTGAATACTACAAGCAAGTGCTTAAACATTATCAACAACAATCGCTTGATCCGAAAAAGCAAGTCGATAAAATAATTAAGGCTTACCTAACGCTAGATAAGTCCTTCCAAAAATATTTCAACAAGTGATTAGGGCGTGTTTATCTTTCATTCTTTGAGATTGTTGCGGTTAAAATTTTGCCAATCGAGGCGCGCGGAGCGTGGTTTAGTCACTCTAAATCAGCGACAAGTAACGAAGAGTGACGAAATTTTAGC
>JAUIHB010000048.1 GCA_030432465.1 Gammaproteobacteria bacterium | reverse complement strand
TTTTGATGTTCCACAATAAAACTAACATTTGTATCAAACTGGGAAAATTTTGTTGAATAAGTTTATATTTGACTGCTGTATTGTTTTGTCATTACTTGCTTTTAATAGTTGGGTAATGGCTGAAGAGCAGGGTGAAAGTCAGGAAGAAAGTGAATTCCAGCAAGTCAGAATTGCTGATCCTTTTATTGAATTGCATACCGGGCCGGGTCGAGGTTACCCGGTTTTTTATATTGTCGAAAAAGATCAATCTGTTTTAATACTTAAAAAGAAAACTCAATGGTATAAGATTAAAACTGCTCGTGATAAAGAAGGATGGGTTCATGAAGATCAGATGCAGAGAACTTTAACGCCTACGGGGGAGCGGTATGAAATAGATAAGCCTAATCAAGAAAAGTTTGTTCATCGAGATTTTGAATTGGGTGCTATGGCGGGAGATTTTGGTGGCGCCAATGTGATGTCTTTATATGCCGGATGGAATTGGACCGAAAATATTGCTACCGAGTTGGTTATATCACAGGCATTAGGTAAGGTATCAGATATTCAGTTTGTTAATTTAAATATAATGCATCAGCCTTTTCCTGAATGGAGAGTGTCGCCTTACTTTAAAATAGGCACTGGAATTATAAAAACTAAACCTAGAGCAACATTGGTTTTCCCAGAAGATAGAAAAGATGAAATGGTACACGCTGGGGCTGGCGTGCGGGTGTATGTGTCACGGCAATTTTTTATTCGTGCCGAATATAATTCACATACAATTTTAACGAGTAGAAATGATAATGATGAAGTGGAAGAATGGAAATTAGGGTTCAGCGTATTTTTCTAAAATTGTTCTTATGTGTATGTTTCAGTGCATCCTGTGGTTTATCATATGCTGCAGAGCAAGAAACAACTGAAGACAATCAAAATTCAAGCAACAGTTCTGGTGATGAAATTTCTAATATTAAGGTCTTTGATCCACAAGTTGTCAGGCGAGATGTTGATAAAGATGCAATTGACACTGAAAATTGGGAAATTGGTGCCTACTATGGGGTTATCAGTATTGAAGATTTTGGCGCAAACGATATTGTTGGTGGCACGATAGCCTATCATGTGACGGAAGATTTATTTGTTGTTGCTAACTATGGTCAATCTGAAGCTGATTTAACCAGTGCTGAAATCTTAACAGGTATTTCGGTATTACCTGGGGACAGGAGTTATTCTCACTATGATATCTCTTTAGGGTTTAATATTTTACCTGGCGAAGGTTTTTTAGGTAAAGACATTGCATTTACCAGTAATTTTTATCTTCTGGCAGGGTTAGGTAGTACTAACTTTGCTGGTGATAATCATTCGACAGCAGTCATCGGTGGCGGTTATCAAGTACTGTTTAATGATTGGATGTCTTTTAACGTTTCTTTGAGGGATTATATTTATAAAATTGAAATAGTTGGTGCAAAAACCGCCAGTGATTTAGAAGTTTCAACAGGCTTCACAATCTTTTTTTAGTCACAAGCTATAATGAAGTAGTTTGCATTGATACCCTTATAAAATTGATGTCGTATTTAAAATAGGATTAAAGATGAAAAAATATACTCGTTCAGTTTCTCAGTTATTCGTTGTTTTATGCTTTTCAGTGGTTAGTGCTTTATCCGTTCAAGCTTCGGATAAAAAAGTTACTGCTCCTGATTTTACCTTAAAAAGTAAGTCTGGAGAGAATATCCGATTATCTGATTTTCGTGGGCAAGTAGTACTTCTGAATTTTTGGGCTTCTTGGTGTGGGCCTTGTCGTCAAGAAATGCCGATTCTTAACGATATCCATAATAAATATTCAGCACTTGGATTCACTGTGTTAGGCGTCAATGTTGATGCTGAGTCAGAAAAAGCAATCAATTATTTGAAAGATACACCTGTAGATTTTCCCGTATTGTATGATCCAGAGAGTAAAGTTAGTGAGTTATATAGTGTATCTGCAATGCCTAGTACTGCAATAATAGATCGTGATGGTAACGTTAGAATGGTTCATCCGGGTTATAAAACAGGAGATGAAAACAAGTATAAAGATATCATCAAAAGTTTAATGCGAGAGTAAAAGGATGAAAAATCAAGCACGCAGCAGCTTTAGAGTGTTATTAGTGTTGATAGGACTGGTTATGTCTGGTTGTTCTTCGCTTAAGCCTTGGGTTAAACCTTATGAACGCCAAAATCTTGCTGATCCGATAATGGCATTTAGCCGGGCTCAAGTTTCGGATAACTACTTACATCATGTACATCAAGCTCGTGAAGGTTCTCGTGGTGCTGAAGGCAGTGCTGGAGGTGGTTGTGGTTGTAATTAACCGCACTTGTCGGTTGTTAAAAGTCGTCGCGATATTTGGCGGCTTTTTTATTTCTGTGCAGTCATATGCTGCAGTTTTACCTGAGGATAGAAGTGACGCTTTATATCATTACTACGAAGGTGGTGGTGTTGATATACAAGGCCCTTCAATTTTAGTGAGAAAGTCTATCAAAGATACGGTTTCTATTTCAGCTAACTATTATGTTGATAACGTGAGTAGCGCTTCAATTGATGTTGTGACGACAGCAAGTGCTTATACGGAAAGACGTGTTGAAAAGAGTGTGGGTATTGATTATTTACGTGACAAAACCACGATGAGCTTGAATTACACTAAAAGTGATGAAAATGACTTTGCTGCTCGTTCTGCACACCTTGGTATAAGCCAAGATTTTTTTGGTGATTTAACAACGTTAAGTTTAGGTTACTCACAGGGATGGGATGAAGTTGGAAAGCGTGAAGACATTAACTTTAAAGAAGATGCTGACAGAAGGAACTTTCGTCTGGGAGTGTCTCAGGTTATTACTAAAGACAGCTTGATTAACATTAGTTGGGAAACCGTTACTGATCAAGGTTACTTGAATAATCCCTATCGTTCTGTCAGGTATATCGATGGCAGTGGTTATAGCTATCAGTCCGAGCGTTACCCACAAACAAGAACTAGTGATGCTTTTGCGATAAGAGGAATGTATTATTTGCCTTATCGTGCTTCTATTAAATTAGAGCTGAAACGTTTTGGGGACACTTGGGGAATTGAAGCTGATACCACTGAGGTAGGTTATGTACATCCATATGGAGATCATTGGCTTTTTGATTTTAAATTAAGACATTACCAACAAACTCAAGCTGATTTTTACAGTGATCTTTTTTCACAAGTGGATGCACAGAACTTTTTGGCCAGAGACAAAGAACTAAGCTCTTTTAGTTCTCAGACTATAGGATTTGGAGCTGCTTATTCGCAAGAGTTAGATGGTTGGGAATATTTTGATAAATTTACTGTAAATTTTAGCTTGGATCGAATTTATTTCGATTATGACAATTTTAGGGATCTTCGAGTTGAAGGCGTTGAAGTTGGAAATGAACCTTTGTATGCCTACGATGCTAATGTTATTCGAATATATTTTTCAGTTTTTTATTAAGAATAAGTTATTTCAGAAGCAATAAAAAAGCGCCGTAGAGCGCTTTTTTGCATTATAAAGTAGGCTAACTAAAACTTATTTTTGGCATTTTCCACTCTGTTTCACCTGACTCAAAGTCGATGGGAGAACTGGAAAGTTCGTTGGTATTGCTCACAACATCAATAAATTCTGCGTAAGCATATTTACATTCAGTGCGAGAAATAAAAGGGCCATAATTAATTCCTTCGCGTGTTTTAAAATACCAATTACCTTTAGCATAAAAGAAACGACCCGTTCGAGAGAACTCACTACAAGTGACTTCACCATAACGCTGTTGATACTGGTCTACTGAGTTGGGCATTTTAATCCTCCATGACTTCAGTGAAAATTAAGACTTAATAAATTTCAATACTAGCTACAATGTTACTTATAAGGCAACGCAAATTTTTAATTGTATATAACGCACAACTTTCAATGATAAATTGCAATTAAAAGAAGTTAATCAAAACTGTGAAAAGCATCACATTTCTGAAAGATATCATTAATTATAGAGAATAGAAATAGTATTTGCACAGAATATAGCCCAAAAATATGTTTTAAACGAAACTGGTACATTTTTTAGTCTGAGTAGTTAATCAAATTAACTGTTAATAATCTCTATAAAATCATTCAAACATCTGACTAAGTGGTTATCAACGGATCTGGTTTTTTATATAAATGAGGCCAAACTTTTACACTTTTAACCATATTGGCTTTTACCTGCAATATTTCCATAGGGTAGCCAGAAAGCCTCATTCCAGTCCCTGCTTGGGGGATTGATTCTATATATTCGATGATAAGTCCGTTGAGTGTTTTCGGGCCGTCGGTGGGGAGTTTCCAACTCAATATGCGATTAATATCACGCACCGTGGCGGAGCCATCGATGATAATGCTGCCATCATCTGATTTTTGAATGTCTTTGTTGGTGTCTGCAAAGTCTGTGGTAAACTCACCAACAATTTCTTCTAATATATCCTCTATTGTCGCAAGTCCCAAAATATCACCATACTCGTCAACGACCAAACCAATCCTCATCTTTTTTCTTTGAAAATTAAGTAGTTGAGTGTTAAGAGGAGTACCTTCTGGAATAAAGTAAACAGGATTAATCGTGTTTAATATGGCGTCTTTACTTAAATCGTCATCGTCATAAGTCAACAGTTTGACAATTTGTCTCGCATGTAAAAAGCCTATGACATTGTCTATTTCTGTACGATAAACGGGAAGTCTGGAATGTACCGCATTTTTGAGCTGACTAAGAATGACTTCTGTCGGCTGTTCAATATCGATTCCGGTGATTTCATTACGTGGGATCATAATATCTTCTACAGTCACTCTTTCCAAATCAAGAATGCTTAGAAGCATATTTTGGTGACGCTTGGGAATTAGAGCGCCTGCCTCATTAACTATAATTTTAAGTTCATCTGAGTTTAAATTATCATTATTTCCATCCTGTATATCTACACCTATCAATTTAAGTAAACCATTTGTGATTAAATTAAGGCCAATGATTAACGGGAAGAAAAGCTTATAAAGTGGAGTTAATATATAAGCTGCAGGGAATGCTATTTTTTCAGGATGAATAGCTGCTAGAGTTTTGGGGGTGACTTCGGCAAACACAAGTATGATAAATGTAAGACCGAAAGTCGCAATAACGAAACCGGTATCACCCCAGATCCGCACGCAGATAATTGTGGCAATAGATGCAGCAACAATATTGACAAAGTTATTACCAATAAGGATAAGTCCAATAAGTCTATCAGGTCTTTCCAGAAGCTTCTTGGTCAGAATAGCTCCCCGCTTTTTATTCTTTGCGTGGTGTTTTAAACGGTAGCGGTTTAACGACATCATCCCAGTTTCTGAGCTGGAAAAAAATCCAGACATCAGAATAAGAATTAACAGGATAATAGAAAGTGTTGTAGTTGAAATGTGTTCCAATGAAGTTTAACTCTTAATTTGAGATGACTAGGCGAGCATAAACTCGATAACGAGCTTACTACCAAAGTAGCCTAATAGTAGCAAAAATACGCCTACTAAGCTCCATTTTGCGGCAAAAACGCCTCGCCAGCCTCTGACGTAACGTCCAAACATTAGCACACTTAAGATAACCCACGAAGCGATTGTTAAGGTCACTTTATGTAAAGCTTGTGAAGCTTGGATATCTGAGGGAAGCATGATTACAAGGATCAAAGAAATGCTCATTAAAACAAAGCCCATGGTAAGCAACTGAATTAAGTAGCGTTCCATACCTTCAAGTGAGCCTAGCCAGCGATGTATATTAGCTGGGTGCTTACGTAAACCATTATTCAGGTAAAGCACAAGAATAGATTGCAGTGCTGCGAGCAAAAGTATACTTAATGCCGCGATCCCACTCAAAATGTGGAGCAAATTAATAACTTTTCCTTGTAAGTGTATAGCGGATTCACTCTTAAACAAGGCGGCTTCTAGAATACTGATAGCCGCTATGGGCAAAGAAACTAATAAAAGCGGGTGTGTTTGATGTTTTAACCAGTTCCAGCCTACCAGACATAAGGCCAGCCAAGTGGTCATACAAAAAATATTAAAAAGGCTTAAGTTCTGTCCTTGACCGCCATCAATTAGCAGATAAGCAAGATAGCCATGGCAACTTAGTGCAACAACAAAAGCGACAGCAGACAGAGGCATAAGCCTTTGCGATTGCGAAAGACGCTGCCATGTATAAATAAATAATCCGCTGTATAAAATTATGCTAATTGATTCTAAAAGCAGCAATTTCAATTGAAAAACCCTTATAAAGATGAGCGCTTATTATCTGACAGCTTTTTCGGGCTGTAAACTACTATTCTGAGACATTCTTGAGTTTCTACACAAATGTCCTTAATACATCCTACTTTGAAAGCTTGTGATGAAATGTAATCAAGCTATAATAGCGCACAATGAGAGTAAGATTATTTCAATGAACGGGAAGCATTCATGTTTGATAGTTTAAGTGACCGTCTTAATCGGGTTTTAAAAAAAGTAAGCGGTAAAGGCCGGATTACCGAAGACAACATTAAAGCCACATTGCGCGAAGTGCGTATGGCTTTATTAGAGGCAGATGTTGCACTGGTTGTAGTTAAAGAATTTATCACCAAGATAAAATATCGTGCGCTTGGTAAAGAAGTTAAGTCGAGCTTAACGCCTGGTCAGGCTTTTATCAAAATTGTTAATGATGAATTGGTTAAAGCTATGGGTGAAGCGAATGAAACGCTGACACTTAAAGCGACTCCACCGGCAGTTGTGTTAATGGCAGGTTTGCAGGGGGCAGGTAAAACAACATCTACAGCTAAACTGGCTCGTTATTTAATTGAACGAGAGAAAAAATCGGTTATGGTCGTGAGTGCTGATGTTTACCGACCAGCTGCGATTGCGCAATTAGAAAAAGTTGCTGGTGAAGTTGGTGCATCGTTTTTCCCTAGTTCGGTTGAACAAAAGCCTATAGACATCGCTAATGCGGCGATTAAGCAAGCTAAAAAAGAGTTTGCTGATGTGCTTATTTTAGATACTGCAGGCCGGCTTGCAGTTGATGAAGCGATGATGCAAGAGATTAAAGCGTTACACGCAGCAGTTAATCCTGCTGAAACATTATTTGTCGTAGATAGTATGACTGGTCAGGACGCAGCCAACACAGCAAAAGCTTTTGATGAAGCATTGCCATTAACAGGGGTGATATTAACAAAAGCTGATGGTGATGCCCGTGGTGGTGCAGCTTTATCTATTCGTCAGATTACAGGTAAACCAATTAAGTTTATCGGGATGGGGGAGAAGCTTGATGCATTAGAGCCTTTTCATCCAGAACGTATCGCCTCACGGATTCTTGGTATGGGGGACATGTTGTCTCTTATCGAAGAAGTTGAACGAAAAGTTGATAAAGATAAAGCAGAAAAGCTGGCTAAAAAAGTCATTAAAGGTCAAGGTTTCGATTTAGAAGACTTTAGAGAGCAGTTGGTACAAATGAAAAATATGGGAGGATTAACCAGTATGATGGATAAATTGCCCGGAATGGGGAATATCCCGCAAGCTGCGAAAGATCAAATGAATGATAAAGCAACTGTTCACATGGAAGCTATCATTAATTCAATGACCGCTAAGGAGCGAGCATTTCCCGATATGATTAAAGGTTCGCGCAAAAAGCGTATTGCTGGTGGTTCAGGTACCGATATACAAGCTGTGAACCGTTTGCTAAAACAGTTTAAACAAATGCAAAAAATGATGAAAAAAATGAAAGGTAAAGGTGGCATGATGAAAATGATGCGTGGTATGCAGGGAATGATGCCGCCCGGTGGGGGAATGCCACCGATGGGACGTTAGCTTTAGTTCTTAATATACATCTGTAAAATTAATCATTATTTGAGCCCGATATTCTCGGGCTTTTGTAAAAATTAGCCCAGTTTATGCCGTTAATGCGCAAATTTCGCTAAAAGCACAAGAAATACCCTGTTTTAAACACAAAAAAGGGTTCCCAAAAGCGACGTTTAAGGATAAAATGCGCGTCCTTTGAGGTCTGGGGAATTCTTGAGCAAAATTTCAAGTCTTTTCACCCAGCTAATGTAAAGTATTTAGAGGAATATTAGCGCATGGTAACCATACGTTTAGCTCGTGGCGGATCTAAGAAGCGCCCATTTTATCACATGGTTGTAACTGACAAGCGCAATGCGCGTGACGGTCGCTTTATTGAGCGTGTTGGTTTTTTCAACCCAGTTGCAACTGGTCAAGAAGAACGAATTCGCGTTGATAACGAGCGCGTAGATTACTGGGTTGGCCAAGGTGCTCAACTAAGTGATCGCGTAAAAAAATTAGTTAAAGATAACAAAGCAGCTTAATTGTAAGTCTGACTATTTGTTATGAATGATTCTCCAGTTATTATCGGTGAAATAACTTGTATTCATGGTGTTCAAGGCTGGGTGAAAGTTTTTTCACATACCGAACCAAGACTCAACATCGTGAAGTACAACCCTTGGTATTTGAAGTCACAAGGCGAGTGGAAAGCAGTTAAAATACTAAATGGACGCACTCAGGGGAAAACCATCGTTGCACAAATAGATGGAGTTACCTCAAGAGAAAGTGCTCATGCAATGATTGGTACTGAGATTGCGATACAACCCTCTCAATTAAAGCGATTAGCTGAAAATGAGTTTTATTGGCGAGATTTAGAAGGGTTGGAAGTGATTGACTTGCAAGGCGAAATTCTTGGAAAAGTTTCTCACCTTATTGAAACCGGTGCTAATGATGTAATAGTGGTTAAGTTAGCTGCTGATAAGGTAGTTGATAAAAAAAATAAGGAAATGATGATTCCTTATATTCCGGATGATGTGATAAAAAAGGTTGATCTCGATGCTAAGACAATAGAGGTTGACTGGGATAATGAGTACTGATTTACAAATAAGCTTTTCAGGGATATCACTATTCCCCGAAATGTTTACTGCGGTTACTGAACAAGGAGTTGTTGGTAGAGCGATTGCAAAGGGAAGAGTTAAAGTGGATTTAATTAATCCACGAGACTTTACTCAAGATAAACATCGCACCGTAGATGATCGTCCTTATGGCGGTGGGCCAGGAATGTTGATGAAAGTTGAGCCACTTGAAAAGGCGATTCAATTTGCACAACAAAAGCAGCCTGGCAAAGTAATTTATTTGTCGCCGCAGGGTCAGACAATTAATCATGAAATGATTAAAAAATTAGCTCAGGAACAGCACTTAGTTTTGATTGCTGGTCGTTATGAAGGAATTGATGAAAGATTAATTTCAAAGCATGTCGATTTAGAGTTATCGCTAGGGGATTTTGTTCTTAGTGGTGGTGAACTAGGGGCTATGGCTATTATTGACTCGGTAACTAGGCTATTACCTGAAGTTTTAGGCCATGAAGAGTCAGCGGTACAGGACTCTTTTGTTGATGGATTACTTGATCATCCGCACTATACACGGCCTGAAATTTATGAAGGGAGTAAAGTACCTTCAGTATTATTAAGTGGTAACCATCAGAAAATTGAAAAATGGCGGTTGCAACAAAGATTGGGACGTACTTGGCTAAAGCGGCCTGATTTATTGAAACAGAGAGAATTAACCCAAGAAGAGCAGTTGCTGCTTGAGGAATTTCAAAGCCAATACGTTGAATAAGTTAGCTTTGAATAATTGAAATTCATTAGATATTAGAAAACCCAGGAGCGGACAATGAGTAAGATAATTGATCAACTGGAACAGGAACAAATGAGTAAAGAAATCCCTGAATTTGCACCAGGTGATACTGTCATTGTTCAAGTGAAAGTAGTTGAAGGTGAGCGTGAGCGTTTACAGGCGTTTGAAGGCGTGGTTATCGGTGTTAAAAACCGTGGCTTAAACTCTGCATTTACAGTAAGAAAAATTTCTTATGGTGAAGGCGTAGAGCGAGTTTTCCAAACTTATAGCCCGCTAGTTGACAGTATTGCTGTTAAGCGCCGTGGTGATGTACGTCAAGCTAAACTTTATTATCTACGTGAGCGTAGTGGTAAATCTGCAAGAATTAAAGAAAAATTGGATGTTAAAAAGTAGTTTTAACTTCTTTATATTTTTTTAAAAAGGCGCTAAAAAGCGCCTTTTTTGTTGTCAATAAATTACCATGTCAAATATCTTCCAGAGCCTTACTTAATCTACATTTGAAAAAAATTAAAGTACTAAACTTGAAAAACTTCACAATTCTTTCTTGACAAATGTAGAGGTTATCTCTACGCTTGTCGATATTAAAGCTACAAACGTAGAGATAAAAATGAAATTGTCAGAGTTTGAATTAGAAGTCATGCAGATATATTGGCAAAAAGGTAACTTGTCAGCCCCAGATGTACATCAAGTAATTGCTAAAACTAAAGATGTAACTTATTCCACAGTAAAAACAATTATTGATCGGCTTGAAAAAAAGGGCGCATTGAAGCGTGTAGCAAATGAAGGCAGGACTATTTTTTACAGTTCTGCAATTACTCCTGACTCGGTCAAGAAACCACTATTAAGTGCATTTATTAAAAAAGTTTTTTCCGGTCACACTCGACATTTATTTAATCACTTGTTTTCTGAAGAAAAGCTTTCAGAAAGTGACATTGAGTATTTAGAGCAATTGATTGCAGAAAAGAAAAAATCGATGAGGGATAGCAAATGAGCCTTTATTTTATTTTGAATTTGGCTATTTCACTAATTGTTTTTTTCGGTGTGTTAATGATGAATGATGCTCCGAGTAGAGAAAAATTTAGACTTTGTATGTTCGCTCTTATTTGTTGGTGTTTACCATTACAGCTCCTAGCAAATTTACAGTTGGGGGCTACTGAATATGCACTGTTAAATGATATACGTCCAGTTGCGAAATTTATTGTTGAAAAGCCGCAGGAATTTATTTTAAAACCTCTGGAAAGTTACTCACTCGATTGGAAAATTATTTTTTATCTTTGTACTGGAATCGGTATAAGCCTATTTTTGTATGATATTGCCCAACATTTTTTGTGGGTTAAACGCTCCCAAAAAAGTACTACCTTTGTTAAGTCAGTTTTGTTGAATAATAAAAAAATTTCTGTATATACCTGCTCACAAATAGATGGCGCTTTGACTCTCGGGTTTTATCAACCGCAAATATGGGTTTCAAACAAGATCCAAACCAACATGCAATCAACAGTCTTAATGCACGAGTTAATCCATATTCAAAATAAAGATCCTTATTGGCTCATACTTATTCACATGATTAAGCGAGCTTTTTGGTGGAATCCTATAGTACAAATTTTAGTAAAAGAAAGTATTGAGTTATTGGAGTTGAGTTGTGATGAGAAATGTAAACAATCAATGAAAAAAGGAGAGTATCAATCATGTTTAGCTGAATTAGTACTGCAAGCTAAAGGCAATAAAACATTAGCAATGGCTTCTCACTTTATTTTTTCAGGGAAATCATTTGACGTAAAAAGAATTAAATTATTAAACAAGGAATTGACAATGAATTTAAAAAACAAAACATCTTTATGCTTACTTTTGGCTATCATGTGCGGAGTTTTAGCTTTACCTGCCTATAGTTGGATTGAAAATTCGGCTAGAGAGCCGATGTTAATAGAAAAAGTATCTGAAAAAGGATATAAAATTAAAGTCGATAAAATGCCTTATCGTAGTTTGGGACTAATTTTGACGGATGTCTATGGTATAGAAACAGCATATATTGATCCTGATATTATTGATACTTTTTATTCTTTAGATTTATCGAACGCTAAATTAGACGATATTATTCAAGAAATTCACAAACTAAATATTGCTAAAGTCATAGTGCAAAATAACTATGCATACATAGTTTCTTTTGACTATGTATTAAACGAAAGTACTAAATGGTCTTCGCTTCAATCTGAACTGGTAAGAGTGACGCGATTACTAAAATCAAATGTACAAATCTATCAAAATGAAAAATTAGTAGTAGACTCAACTATTCTTCATGAGTTTGGAAAATGGTCTGGGCTAGAAAAATCGGGATATGAACTTGAGATTCGTAGTAATTCCGCTGATTTTAAGAAATTTGAGTATGATATCAATCTCCTGTCAAATATAGCTTCACATAAAGTTTTATTATTTAATACTAATATTTCAACTGAACTGTCCAAAGAGTTAGAGTTATCCTCTCCTAACGTCGACGAGAAAGAAACTCGTTTAGTAATAAAACCAATAAAAGTTACTCATAATAAGGCTAGATAGATAATAACTATTTTATCGTACGTAAAACAGCCTACTGTGAGTAGGCTGTTTTTTGCTTCTACTGCTTATTTTTTCTAACTTCTAATGAATACCCGAGCATACTCAAAGTTTCTATGAGTAAAATAGGTATTAAAACGAAATGTAGCAATAAGTCTCCTTCAATTAAAAAGCTGAGATAAAGGATAATACTGAGTTTTGCTATTAAATAGGCACTAAACAGAGTTTTGGATTGTGAAAACATTAATTCATCTCACATAGTTTGAGGATATGAGAAATAGTAGGTTATTAAACTACTTGACATAAGTGGCATAAATGACTTAAATGGTGCCTAAAGTGACGTTTCGGGTATCACGATGAAAAAAATAGCAATTTTGATTGCAGATGACTGTTTAGCGACAAGTATCACAGGACCACAGGATTTATTTAGCGTAGCGAACAATATTTGGCAGTACGTCGAAAAAAATAATGCTGAGAACTTATTCGATATCCAATTAGTCTCGCATGATGGTAAAGCCATAGCTACTTCTAGTGGGATTGTTATTCAACCACATAAAAAATTAGCGGATCTGGACTATGTAGATTTCTTACTGATAGCAGCTTATCATTATGATTCAGAAACTGCTTTGATGAAATTTGTTGAGCAACAGCGGGTAAATCACTCAGATATCCATAGACTATTACAGTCTGGCGCCATGATTGGTGCTTATTGCTCTGCAACTTTTGTTTTGGCTGATACCGGGCTTTTAAATCACCAGCTTGCGGTAACTAGCTGGTGGCTGGAACGATTATTTTTAAAGCAGTATCCGTTAGTCTCTTTAACGCTAGATAAACTGGTTGTCGAATCAAACCGTTTGTGGACTGCTGGCGCGACAAGTTCTTACTTGAATCTGTGCACCAAAATAGTTGAAAAATTATGTGGTCAGCAACTATCAAATCAATTATCAAAAGTAATGTTAGTTAATAGCAACCGGCTATCGCAACTACCTTATATGCAATTTCCTTTAGCAATCCAACACCAAGATATGGTAATTGCCAAATGTCAGGAATGGATCCAGAGTAACTTATCTATTAATGTGAGTTTGGAAGATATGGCAAATAAATGTGCTATGAGCAAACGCAATTTTATTCGGCGATTTAAAAAAGCGGTTGGAGAAACACCTGCATTTTACTTACAGAAACTTAGAATCGAAGCTGCCAAACGTTATTTAGAGTCAACAAATTTAAAGCTGGAACAAATTATTGAAAAAGTTGGATATGAAGATAGTAGTGCGTTTAGACGTGTTTTTCAGAAACAAACATCTTTAACACCTACAGGGTATCGCAATAAATTTTCTTTGGCTCAATAGTTTGTAATGTAAATATACTTAAACTTGTTGCTGAATGATTTTGAGATAAAAGTTTTTTACCATACTTTCCGCTTCGTTTATATCCATAGATTTTTCTTTTGCTAATTGCTGTGCTATTTTTTTTATTGAGCGCTTGCCGTCTACTTGACCGCTGAGCTCTGCATAGAGAGAATGGTTAAATGTAAATGATTGGAATTCTCGCGTTTTTGGAATTATTTTTTGAGTATCTAATATCCAGTCAGGCAATACCTGATGTTCTTTTTTTATAGTAACATTATCTTTCTTAATTGCTCGCCAACTGGTTACTCGTTCTATTCGATACCCTGCATTGTAGGGCGATTTTAAATAAGGGATTTCATTTTCTTGAGTTTCTTCGATTAAAAAGCCTGACCTTTGCGCCAAAACTTTAATTTCCTCAAGTGTGTAGCAAAGAGCTTCTCTGTCTTGGTTGAATACCAAACTGCCAAAATTAATCCACTCACCTCCAATCGTTAAATATTGATTGATTGAGCACATAAAAGTTTTTAATTCAAATGGTTGAATATCAATTAACCAAGGTGTAATAATCGTGTCAAAAGCATTTTCTTTTAATGCTGGTGTAACAGCATCGCTAAATAATAAATAAAAATTATCTGGTGCTACTTTGACGGGAAGTATTCTATGGCTGAGCACAACATGTTCTGAATTGCGTGGCTGTGGTGGGAATTCTTCTAGCTCTAAGCCATTGTGAAATAAAATTTCTTTAGCAGAAAAAAGCAAGAGTGGATTTATATCATTTGCTACGGTTAATTCTGGCGAAAGTGATTGGTGTAAATCATAAGTTAGCTTACAAGAGCCGGCGCCCAGAACTAGCAAGTTATTGATTGCTTTTTTTTGTATTAATGATTGAACCAGTGAACAAGTTAATTGGTTCTCATCTTCACCCCACACCCAGTCACGATATAAATTAGACTCATAACTGAGTAGGTTTTGAGTGTTAGGTGCTCGATCACTTAATGCGTCATAAACTGGTTTGCTGGCGACTTTGGCAGATAGTATGGGAGAAACTAAGTTTGAAACCTGTTTTTGAAAATCTTTTTTTCCTTGTTGTAATTTTTTTAATCTGGTGCTTGAAATACTATTTCTTTTTATCTGATTATCCAGCAAATGAATTTCATCGCTAAAAATTTGGTTAAAATGATTGAGTTTTACACTCCAGTCAACCATTGAGTGAAGAGGATTTTTCAGCAACCAGGGGATCTCGTTGATAATAGGGTAATGCTCAGACTTATCACTGTTAACCAATTGTTGTTGTCTGAGGCTTAACGGCTGCGATGTTTTAGGACATCGTAGCAAAGATAAAAACTGTTTGTTCAATTTCATTTGAATAACCGTAATTGTTTTGCTTTTGAATTAACGCTGTTTATTTTTTAGAAAAATGAACCTTTTGTTTTTATCTCTTGTATATCTATACGAGAAGGTGTGTCTTTTCCACTGACTAATGAGTTGGTTGCTTTAGCCAAAATATTAATTGTTTTTTGCATTGATTCTAAATCTAGTTTAGCAACTTCATCGGTTACTTGATGATAGTGTTTGTCGATATCCATCTGAGAAGTTGAAAAGCTATGTGCAGGAACACCTTGACGAGCTAATGTTGCATTATCTGAACGGTAGAAGAGGTTATGCTCAGGATAAGGATCTGAATATATTTCAGCATTAGTTAAGTTGTTATTTAAAATCTCAGCGAGGTTTGAACGCTCAAAACCTGTCATCCAAAGGTTTCCTTTACCAAACTTAGATGGCTTCCCAATCATTTCAATATTAAGCATTGCTACAATGTTTTCTGGGTTTGTATGTTGAGAAAAATACTTAGAACCAAATCCGCCAAGTTCTTCAGCAGTGAAAGCGACAAACATTAAGGTTCGTTCATTATTTGCTTTTTTCTGATAATACTCTGCAATGTTGATTATTGCTGTAGTACCTGATGCATCGTCATCTGCGCCATTGTAAATGTTGTCACCATCTAATTGTGGGTTAATACCTAAGTGATCATAATGGGCTGAAAATAAAACAACTTCTTCTTTTTTTGATTTTCCTGGAATTATTCCTGCCACATTTTTTAATTGGTGCTCTATGATGTTTGAGCTGATATCAATTGAAAAATTGTCAACGGATTTTTTATCAGTTATTACAAATACTGCGGTGAGTCCCTCATTTTTTTTAAAACGAGTTATGCCTCGAGAAAAATATTTTTGGTATCCTTGAAAAGATTCTGCGTGTGAACGGTCAATGAGCACCAATATGTTTTCGGTCTCTTGATTCGCTTGTGACATGGCTTGTCGAAAATCATCTTTAGAAGATATCCAATATTTTTTAATTGGAGACTGATTTGTAAATTGCTTTTTCTCAAATGTTGATAAAGAAAAAACATCAGGGCTGTTAACCTCTTCTCCATCAAGTTTTACTTTTGTGAGAGTAGAGTCAATTTTGTAAAGTGAAAACGTTTGAAAAAAGTCTTCTTCATTATTTAATGGCTTTAGACCTATTTTTGAAAAACGTTGTGCAATGTAGTCGGCTGCTTTGTCTATTCCTGGAGTAAAGGAAGCTCTTCCTTTCATGTCATCCGAAGCGAGTGTTTGCATGTCTATTGCGATTTGTTGTTGTGATATCTGTGTTGCCTGTGTCGCGCAACTTAAAATAGTTAGGCTGCATAAAGTGCCTGTTATTAAGCGCAATATTTTATGTAAGAGTAAGTTTTTTAATCGTGTCTTTTTATTTTTGGGATTGATAGTAAATAAAGCTAACATTTAATTTTACACCTGAATTAATTTCAGTCCAAAACGGAGTTGGACAACGTTGAATTGATAAACCTACCGTGAATTATAGACTTTGGAAAACCAAAAAATGAGTTTATCAGCATAAATTGTACGAAATGTAGAGTTTTTCGTCTGTTAAATTACCACCATTAAATGAGAGGTGACGTCTGTTTGTTCAAGTGCTTAGGTATTACCACAACACGACTATTGCAAATAAAATCGTGCCAACCTCGCTTTTCCTTATCGACTAGACTCCATAAATTACCGAGACCGCCGAGCGAAAGAAATGAACGATAATAGGCTTCTTTCCAGCTTAAATGAGAGCCATCAAGTTTACAAACTTTGATGTTCCAAGTTTTCATTCCAACTGTTTGACCGCCTTTGACCCAGCACCAGACATAGTAATATTGAACGCAGGCTACTATATAAATTGTCCAGAGAGGATTTTTATAAATGGCCTGTGAAACGGCAAGGCCATTTTCCATCCAAGGAAGAGTGACTATAAATATAACTAAGTAACCAATTAGCAAGGCCAGAATAAAGACGGCTAGTGCGGCTAATGAATCATAAACCCACGCGGCTAAGCGCTTCCAGAAAGGTGCAAGTGTTACTTGAATCGGTGTAGTTTTGTGGCTATCGGTTTTAGGTTTTGATTGCATGTTGGCACTTGCTCGATTAATTAAGCAAGCGATTCTACCAAAAGTGTTGGCAATGGGGTAGAATCGCTTGCTTAATTAATCGAGCAAGTGCCAACATG
>JAUIHB010000047.1 GCA_030432465.1 Gammaproteobacteria bacterium | reverse complement strand
ATATTGAATAAAAAAAATCTATCAATCAAAGATTAAAATAAAATAATATTTAATAAAAGATAAACAAATTAAAATACTTAATAAATTTAATAATAAAATTAGAATAAAATATCTTAATAATTAAAAAAATAAGATAATCATAACAAATCATTATCTAAAAATAATTTACCATAATAATCAATAGAAATCATTAAATTGAATCAAAATTAATATTGGTATATTTAATATCAAAAAATATTTTATTCTTATAACATATCATATACAAATAATAATTCAAAAAAGAATAACTAAGAATAATAATACAATTCATTAAATGATTAGATTTATTTTCAATACGCTCTATTTGTTGTTGAATAAACTTCCCCCCATTATTTATAAACACATCAGCCAATCCAGTCACTAAACGATGAGGGTTTATACTATGTGCTGTGTCTGGATAGTACAGTGCGCCCTGTACATTTTCTGAAAGACTGGGTTCTAGTTGGTTTAGTGCCTGCGCGTTAAGGAGTGAAACACTAACTCCATGAGGTTCAACTAAACGCATATGTTGCTGGCATTTTTTTTGGCTCTTTGCTGTGGAAAAAACGGTTAGTGCACCACGATTTGTCATTAAATCCTGAAGCTTCGTTCGATTTAATAAAGCTTGGAAACGCTCGATAGATGGACGATTTAATTGTTTTAATGCTTCAATAGTTGTGCGGGATTTATGTGGCATAGCTGCCCAGGAGAATCGGATTAACCAAGGAACAAGCTTTGGAAAATAGTGCCACTGAATACTTAACGGTCCGAGAGGATCACTTAATAGTGCTGGGACTTTTAACAAAGTAGAAAAATTGGCTAACGGTAAGATTATGTCCGTGGCAAAATGCCCTGCATTACCTTTAGAGCAGCCTTCTCCTGGCTGGTTACGATCAATGAGCCAAACTTTTTGGCCTTCATATTGTAAACGTTCAGCAATACTGGTGCCGATAATTCCGGCGCCGATAACTGCAATATCGGCAATTGGGTGACTCATTGATTGATTTCCTAATAGTTAGTATTAAAAGTGACGGAACGTTTTGTGTCGCTCACTTTGACTGCTTCGGCATAGCCAAAAGGATCATCAATTGAATAAGAGGGTTGAGTAAACCATTTGGGGCCATTGCTTGTCATGTAGAAGTGATCTTCCAAACGTACCCCAAATTCACCGGGGATCACTAGCATAGGCTCGTTACTGAAACACATTCCTTCGGCTAGCGGTGTGTGATCGTTTCCAACTAAATAAGGCCATTCATGAATATCTAAACCGATACCATGACCAGTTCTGTGAGGTAAACCTGGAACTTGATAACCTGGACCTAAGCCTTTTGATGCTAAATAGTCGCGTGCAGCTGTATCTACTTGTGAACAGGGTGTACCTATTTGAGCTGCATTAAAAGCTTTGAGTTGTGCTGCTTTTTCATGCTCCCATATTTCACGTTGTCTTGCACTCGCATCACCAAAAACATAAGTTCGTGTGATGTCTGAATTATATCCATGTAGCTGGCAGCCTGTGTCTATCAGGACAGTATCATTAACATCTAAAGTTTTTGGGTTTTTAACGCCATGGGGATAAGAGGTGTCTTCGCCAAATAATACGATACAAAAATAAGAACCCGAGGCACCTACTTTCTGGTGAGCTTGATTAATAAAATCGGTAACTTCCTGAGTTGATATGCCTACTTTAAGTATTTGTGCCACGGCTTTATGTACTTCCAGAGTCATATTTTTGGCTTGTTGAAGTAATGCTATTTCTTGTGGTGACTTATGCATTCGGCAAGCAGCGGTTATGCTTTTTGCATTGATGTAGTCTAGCTGGCTATTCGCTTGCCTTAGTCCGTCGAAAACAAAAAAGTCAGTGGATTCATCAATCGCTAACTTTCCCGAATGGATATTATTTTTTGCTAATACTCTCATGACCAACTCATAAGGGCTTTCATCTTCATGCCAGCCAGATACGGAAGCCTCAACTTGCATATATCCTTTTAGGGTATTTATTTCAAAGTGAGGGCAAATATATTCCACTTCACCGGATGCAGGAAGAATTGCACCCACCAATCTTTCACTTGCATACCAGCGGGTACCAGTAAAATAATGTAAATTGGTGCCTGCATTGAGATAAGTCGCGGCGATCCCTTGCTGTTGCATAAGGCTTTGTGCTTTTGCAATGCGTGCATTATATTCTGTTATTTCAATAGGATTTGCACTTGAAGCCATACTTGACAACATTGCCAGTGCTTCCTGTTGTGTTTTTCCACCCACGCCTAATGTCATACTACCCTCCAGATGATTCATTAATTCTATATAACAGACTAATATTGCATTAAATGCGTAATATTAACCTCATTATTTGATGATTTTAGCTAAAAGCTGTTTTTACAATTTTCTATGACTGCTATATTTACGTAACGGTAGGTATAAATATAGTCAGGTTATTTAGCAACTATAACAAAATATTGTTTTATTGTACACAAAGACATGTTATTCTGGTGGTGTTATTAAGAACGACTGGACAGCGATTGTTGCTCGAGTCACTAAATTGTTTAGAGGTATGAAATGCAAGTAGATTGGAAAGGGGTTTACCCCGCAGTGACCACACAGTTCAAGCAAGACGACTCAGTCGATCATGCTGCCAATAGTCGAATGCTTGAACAGCTGATTGAAGATGGTGTCCATGGCATTATTGTGTGCGGTACGGTTGGAGAAAATTGCTCGTTGTCAGCACAAGAAAAGCGTGAAGTTATGGGCAATGCTGTTGAAGTGGTAAATGGGCGAATTCCTGTTTTGTCAGGGGTTGCTGAAACAACCACTGCACTAGCTATTGAATATGCAAAAGATGCAGAAAAGTTAGGTATTAATGGCTTGATGGTTTTGCCTGGTATGGTTTATCGCTCAACTGAAGCTGAAGCGATTAATCACTATCAGCAGGTTGCCAGAAATACTGGGTTACCAATTATGATCTATAACAATCCAATTACGTATGGGGTTGATGTATCGATCGAAGGTATGAAGATTTTAGCTAATGAAAGCAATATTGTTTCGGTGAAAGAAGCGACTGAAGATACACGTCGAATAAGCGAGTTGTTCCGCGAGTTTGGTGATCGTTTTGTCGTATTCGGTGGAGTTGATGATATTGCATTAGAAAGTTTGATGCTCGGCGCGACAGGTTGGATTTCTGGTTTAACTAACGTTTTTCCTCGTGAATCTGTTGCAATATATAACTTGGCTGTCGAAGGTCGTTTTGAAGAAGCACGCAATATTTGGCGCTGGTTTTTGCCACTACTCCGTTTAGATACTATTCCAACTCTTGTTCAATGCATAAAATTGGCAGAGCAGCTTGCTGGTCGAGGTTCTGAAAAAGTCAGAGCACCACGTTTACCACTCTCAGGTGAGCAGCGTATTTATGTAGAACGCTTGTTTAATGAAGCTATGGCAAGTCGGCCAGAAATTTAAACGCTCAAATTGAGCGTTTCTTTTTAATATGTCTCTTCGAAATACGTTAGAGACATATGTCCCATATATTTATCAATAGTATTGATCATCTACAAACTCATAACCGATTGGATTTTTTATGACAACACAACAAGTATTAATTGCTGGTCAGTGGCAAAACGCAGAAGCAGAATCTCAATTTCAGCCGATGGATCCCACGCGTGGTGAAATAATTGATACCTCTTATCCAGTTTCAAGTTGGTCTGATTGTGACGCTGCACTTAGCGCTGCGGCAGAGGCTTTTTCTCAAATGCAGTCTGTGTCTAAGGAAAAAATTGCTCAATTTTTAGAAGCATATGCCACTGCAATCGAAAAAAACAGTCAAGCCATAGTCGATATTGCACATCAAGAAACTGGGTTAGCTAAATCTCCACGCTTATCAGATGTAGAGTTACCAAGAACGACCAATCAATTGCGCCAAGCGGCAAAGGCTGCTCGTGAAGCAAGTTGGTGTATGCCGACAATTGATACTCAGAATAACGTGCGTTCGATGTTACAGGCAATTGGTCCGGTTGCTGTTTTTGGCCCCAATAATTTTCCACTGGCTTTTGGTAGCGCCTCTGGTGGCGATTTTGCCGCGGCAATTGCAGCTGGCAATCCTGTGATTATTAAAGCGCATCCACTGCATCCAGGAACAACACGCTATTTAGCTGAACTGGCTCACCAAGAAGCACAAAATGCTGGTTTACCTAAAGCTTGTATCCAACTTATTTATGCCATGTCTAATGAGTCTGGTTTAAAACTGGTGAGTGATAAGCGTATTGGTGCAACCGGATTTACTGGTTCAAGAAAAGCTGGACTTGCTTTAAAAGATGCTGCTGATAAAGCCGGTAAATTAATCTTTCTTGAGTTATCAAGTATTAATCCTGTTGTTCTTTTACCGGGAGCCTTAGAGCAGCGATGTTCTGCTATTGCAGAAGAATTTGCTAATAGTTGTGTTATGGCAGCAGGTCAATTATGTACTAAACCGGGGTTGCTTTTTGTGCCTGCAAGTGAAACTGGTGATGAATTCGTACAACAAGCTGCACAACGCTTTTGTGATGCTCCAAGTGGCACTCTATTAGATCAATATGCTGCAGAAACCATTTTTAATCTAACCAGTGAGCTGGTTGCGTCAGGTGCTGATTTATTAACTAAAAATTATCACGAAGATTCACAGCGTTTTTGTCAGGCAAATACTTTGTTATCTGTAACGAGCAAAGTCTTTTTGAGTAATCAGGACATTTTTCAAACGGAAATTTTCGGGAATGCTTCTTTAGTCATCCGCTATAATGATTGTGAAGACGTCGTAAGAATTTTGGAAGTATTGGAAGGTAACCTGACGGGGTGTATTTATTCGCACACTGAAGGTCATGATGATAAGGATTATCCAAGAATTGAACAAGCGATGACACCTAAAGTTGGTCGTTTGATCAATGATAAAATGCCCACTGGGGTTCTTGTTTCAGCGGCAATGAATCATGGTGGGCCTTTTCCTGCGAGTGGGCATCCAGGGTTTACTGCAGTGGGATTGCCTGCATCAATTAAACGTTTTACTGCATTAAAGTGCTACGATAATGTACGTGAACAACGTTTACCTGACTTGCTTAAAAATAAGAAGTGAAGATATTTGGCGTTTAGTTGATGGTCATTGGACAACTGGTAGCATTTAAAATTTATGAACAATTTGACACAAAAGCAGTTGGCCTCACCGTTAGAGCTTAAATTAATTGATTCTCATACTGGCGGAGAGCCAACACGAACTATCATTTCGGGTGCTCCGGATTTAGGAATGGGGCAGATGAGTGAGCGTTTGTTGGTTTTGCAAACTGAGCATGACCATATACGTCGTGCAATAATGAATGAACCAAGAGGCTCAGATGTTATTGTGGGTGCTCTGTTACAGGAGCCTGTTAATCCAGATAATGCTGCTGGCGTGATCTTTTTCAATAATGTCGGCTACCTTGGTATGTGTGGTCATGGGACTATAGGTGTGGCTGTTACCCTGTATCATTTAGGTAAAATTGGCTTAGGTGAGCATGTATTAGAAACACCCGTTGGGGAAGTGACTATTAACATGCTTACGCCAAGCTGTGTTCAAATTGAAAATGTTGCGAGTTATCGTTATGCGCAAGATATTTCAATTGATATTCCTGAATTTGGAAAAGTGACTGGTGATATTGCGTGGGGAGGTAATTGGTTTTATTTAGTTAAATCACCACAACAGTCGATTGAACTGGATAATGTTGAACACTTGATTCATTTTAGTTGGCAGGTCAGACAAGCTTTGGAAGCTAATGGAATTACTGGTAAAAATGGTGCGCTAATTGATCATGTTGAGCTCTTTGGCGCACCCGCAAATAGCACTGAAGCTGATAGTAAGAACTTTGTTCTGTGCCCCGGTAAAGCTTACGATCGTTCGCCTTGCGGAACAGGGACTTCTGCAAAAATGGCTTGTTTGTACGCTGATGGCAAACTCCAGCCAAATCAGATTTGGTTACAACAAAGTATTATTGGTAGTATTTTCCAGGGTCAGATTTCTTTAGTCAATGAACAGCTGATTCCGCAAATTACTGGGGAAGCATTTGTAAATCAGGAAATTAGTGTCATTTTTAATTCAGAAGATCCATTTCAGTACGGTTTTAGTTAATTCAATATACAAGGTTGCTTAGGTATAGAGAATAATCACTAAAGGTTTTTTTTCACTTACCCCAAAATCAGTTAAACTAGGCTCAACTTTATATTTGAGCCTGATTTTTTATGCCTTGGTTGCAGCTAACTTTTCAAACTACCCAACAATACGCTGATGATATTGGCGATGCACTTGTGAGCCTTGGTGGGCTATCCGTAACCTTAATGGATGCGGAAGATGTGCCCATTCTTGAGCCTTTACCTGGTGAAACACCTTTATGGAATCATATTCAAATGATGGTGTTGTTTGATGCTGAAACGAATACAGAACAACTACTTAAAATATGGCAAAACCATGAGCTGTCTCAACATACATGTAATCCAAAGTTTGAATTATTAGAAGATAAAGATTGGGAAAGAGAGTGGATGACTCGTTTTGAGCCTATGCAATTTGGAGAAAAGCTATGGGTTTGTCCGAGTTGGAAGCCGGTGCCCGATGAAACTGCTGTTAATGTGATGTTAGATCCTGGGTTAGCCTTTGGAACAGGGACACATCCGACAACTGCACTATGTTTACGTTGGTTGAGTGCTGTTGATTTAAATGATAAAGAAGTGATTGATTTTGGTTGCGGCTCGGGTATTTTAGCTATCGCGGCATTAAAACTTGGTGCAGCCAAAGTCTATGCGGTAGATATTGATCCACAAGCTATTTTAGCAACCCAAGAAAATGCTAAACGTAATCTGGTGGAAGATAAACGATTAGTGGTTGGTTTACCTGAGATAGTTGAAGGATTAAAAGTTGATGTGATTGTCGCTAATATTCTAGCTGGTCCTTTGGAGTCTCTTGCTGAGCAAATTTCCTGCTTGGGTAAATCTCATGCTAAACTCGCCATATCCGGATTGTTGGACTCTCAAGCCGATGGTTTATTAAGTACTTATCAACAGTGGTTTGATATGGATGAAGCTGTCTTCGAACAAGAGTGGGCGCGATTATCAGGCGAGAAAAAAGATCCGGTGTAAAAAAAGAATAACTCCAAGGAAGTTAGCTGGTGCATAAAGATACTCAATATACACGATGTCCTCAATGTCAGACTGCGTTTAAAGTGACAGATAAAATGCTGTCAATGGCGCAAGGCAAGGTGAGATGCGGTGCCTGCTTGCAGGTATTTCAGGCAACTGATTATTTATTAAAGTTACGGGAACCAGAAAAGTCTGTAACGACTGATTCTGTGCAAGCGGATTCCCAGCCCTCTAATATTGATACAGCTGAAGATAGCTCTGAGGTAAGCGTTGCGCCTCCGCCTTCAGAATCTTTGTCTTCTGATAGAGAAGCTCTAGCTGATGAGAGTGAGCCTGATATTGGCGCAATTGAAGATATTGAGCCATCATTTGATGAGCTTGATTTTAATGAAAGTTTTGAACCTACAGAAGTTGATGAAAATCAAACTACTGCTGAAAGTCGTGAGATAAAGGAAGAAAGTCTTAACCTGAGTAGTCCTCAACCCGAAGTTGCTGATGAATATTCACAAGATACTTCGTCGAAAGTTATTACTAATGAATCAATCTCAACTTTTGATATTCCAGATGTAGAAAGCGCAATTCTCGAATTTCCCGATGAAGAGCCGATCGAAGAATTTGATACTACTGATGATTTTGATGAACTAGAGTTGCCTGAGGACGATGATTTAGGTTTGTCGACATTTGATGAGTCTATAAAAGATAACTCTGAAGCTGATCTTCAAGATTCTGCTAATTTTACCACACCATCTAAATCAGAGTTGCAAGATGATGATATAGAGCATGCTTCTTCAGTTACCGAACCGCGTATTGATTTGGGGGAGGTGATGAATGGCGAAAGTATGTCCGAAACATATCGCGAAACTTTGTCAGAAGAAGCTCAAGAAGCATCTCTTGAAAACTCAAGTGATGACGAGGCTACTTTGGAACATAATGAAACTTTAATCAATGAAGCAGTAGCGGATGAAGAGGTTGAACAGACGGATGAATATGCATTTGAAGAAGGATTAAAATCGCATAAAAATGAATATCAACCTGATTCAGTAAAGTCCGATGTTAATCAAGCGACCCAGTTAGAGTTTGGTGAAGATTTCGATGAGCCTGCGAAAACGGTTGACGAATTTTTGAAGCATGAGGCTGGAAATTCCGCAGAATCTCATTTATTGCAAAATGAGCCAAGTCAGTTTGATGATGATGACTTTTCTGAGTTATCCGATAACTTAGTTGATCAAATTAGTCACACGGATACAGAACCCGATCCTCTAGATGAGTTTGAAACTCGTGTTGGATTGAAAAAGACTGGTCTGAGAAATGGGGTTATCGCCATAGTAGTGCTTGGTTTGTTGGTATGGTTAAGTTTGAGCTTTTGGTCAAATAGGCAATCATTAGCTTGGGATGAAACTTGGGGAGGTGTCACCCAGAGTCTTTGTAGTGTATTACCATGCGATATTCAACCAAGGAAAGATATTCGTAAGATCAGGTTGCATCAACGTTTAGTAACGCCTTCTGATGAAAAAGAAAATCAGCTAGATGTTAAGATTTTGATGTCGAATGAGGCAAAGTTTGAGCAACCTTACCCCGTTATTACAATTAAATTTAGCAACTCACAAGGTCAGCAAGTTGCGATTAAGCACTTTAAACCCAGTCAGTACTTTCCTGATAAACAGTCAGAAATGATGCCCATTGGTGGTGAAGTACATATTGGTTTTGTTATTCAGCAACCTCATCCAGATGCATTAGGCTTCGAAATCAGTTTTAAATAATATATTCGAGGATGGCGAGTTTTAGCTCGTCATTTTTGGTTTTCGCTAGTCTATTGATTCCTATACATATTTTAAAATGCAAGTTTTTTAAGTAAAAAAACGCGTTAAAAAAGTCCAAAATATCCTCAGGTTCTCATTTTCAAGTTGGAGGAAAGCGTGTAAAATCTGGTGCTTTCTTGACCAACCCAAATGTCGTATCAGACTGAAAATACCCTGAAATGAGGATTGGCCCATATACATTGGATAATAATCTGTTTTTAGCGCCTATGGCTGGCGTAACAGATCTTCCATTCCGTCGATTGTGTAAATCAATGGGGGCTGGCGTTGTTGTAGGGGAAATGGTTTCATCTGATCCGTCATTAAGACAGTCAAGAAAGAGCATGTTGCGGCTTCGTCATGATAATGAGCCGGGTTTACGTATTGTGCAAATTGCGGGAGGTGATGCAGAAATGCTGGCCGCTGCTGCAAAGTATAATGTTGAAAACGGGGCTCAAATCATTGACATCAATATGGGATGTCCGGCGAAGAAAGTGTGTAAGAAAGCAGCAGGTTCTGCACTGTTAAAAGATCCTCAGTTAGTAGATGAAATTCTGCATGCGGTGGTTAATGCAGTGGATGTTCCTGTCACTTTGAAGATCCGTACAGGTTGGGATCCGTTAAATAAGAATGCCGTGCAAATTGCACAACTCGCAGAGGCGGCTGGTATCCAATCTTTAGTGGTTCACGGGCGGACTAAGGCGTGTAAATATTTAGGCATGGCAGAGTACGATACAATAAGACTAGTTAAACAGTCTGTATCGATTCCAGTTATTGCTAATGGTGATATTAATACGCCAGAAAAAGCACAACATGTTTTACAGTACACCGGCGCGGATGGTCTTATGATCGGAAGAGCTGCTCAAGGGCGACCTTGGATTTTTCGGGAAATTTTATATTTTTTACAGACGGGTAAGTATTTACCTGAAGTTAAAATTGATGAAGTAGAGCAAATATTAGCAACTCATATTTCTGGACTCCATCAGTTTTATGGTGAAATACAGGGTGTTAAAATTGCTCGTAAGCATGTGTCGTGGTATCTGGTTGAGTATGATACGACGGGCGATGTTAAAAAAGCATTTAATCAGATTCAATCAGCCGAAAAACAATTGAGTTTTTTAGCTGAGTATTTTAAACAAAGAAAAATTGAAAAGGCACAAGTGGCATGAATTTAGATAGCGTTGAATCTTTAGAACAGAAAGAAAGTAGTTCTTTTGAAATTTTAAATCAACAAACTACCTTGAGAGAAAGTGTAGAATTGGCGATGAAAAACTATTTCGCGCAATTAGACAATGAAAAACCAAGCGATATTTATAACTTGGTTTTAGCAGAAGTAGAAGCGCCTTTGATGGAAAGTGTTATGGCTTACACACAAGGCAACCAAACTAAAGCCTCTCAGGTGCTAGGGTTGAATAGAGGAACATTAAGAAAGAAATTAAAAATGTACGGTTTGAACTAAGCAATTTTAATTTTAGACAAAGCGGGCAATAGCCCGTTTTGTCGTTTGGAAGTGGAACTTTTTGAGCGTTGATAATAAATTGAAAAATGCGTTTATTATTGCCTGCTTAATTTAATCCGAAAATTATCACGCGAACCAACATTGAGACAAACATGAGTTCTATTCGACCTATTAAACGAGCACTGATCAGTGTTTCTGATAAAACCGGGGTATTAGAGTTTGCAAAAGCTTTAGCCGATAAACAAGTGGAAATTCTATCCACAGGCGGTACTGCAAAATTATTAATGGATAATCAAATACCTGTTAAAGAAGTTTCTAGCTATACCGGATTTCCTGAAATGATGGATGGTAGAATTAAAACACTTCATCCTAAAATCCATGGTGGAATATTAGCTCGTCGCGGTAAAGATGATGCTGTGATGCAAGAGCATGGTATTCAGGGAATTGATTTATTGGTAGTTAATTTATATCCATTTGAAGCGACGGTGGCTAACCCTGATTGTGCTTTGGAGGATGCTATTGAAAATATTGATATCGGTGGGCCGACAATGCTGCGTGCTGCCGCCAAAAACCATAACGATGTGGTGGTGGTTGTTGAGCCAGAAGATTATAGCAAAGTTGTTGCGCAACTTGATGCTCAAGAAGGTACGGATTATCAGTTGCGTTATCAGTTAGCCTGGAAAACTTTTGCACATACGGCAAAATATGACGCTGCTATTTCTAATTATCTGGGGGCGCGCTTGGAAAATCTTGCTGAGCCAGAAGTTTTTCCAGACAGTTACTCTGTACAATTTAAAAAAGCACAAACTATGCGTTATGGCGAGAACCCACATCAGTCAGCTGCTTTTTATGTAGAAGACAATCCACAAGAAGCTTCGGTGGCAACAGCTAAACAAATTCAAGGAAAAGAATTATCTTTTAATAACGTGGCGGATACAGACGCAGCGTTAGAATGTGTTAAACAATTCGATGCGCCAGCCTGCGTGATAGTTAAACATGCAAATCCTTGTGGCGTCGCTGTCGGCACGGATATTAAAGATGCTTACGAACGAGCTTTTAAAACCGATCCTACATCTGCTTTTGGTGGCATCATTGCATTTAATCGCGAGCTTGATCATGCCACAGCAAAAATGATTGTTGATCAGCAATTTGTTGAAGTGATTATAGCGCCAAGTATTTCAGAGCGGGCAAAAACCGTTGTATCGGCTAAGAAAAATGTGCGCCTATTAGCTTGTGGTCAATGGGATGCGCCAATTGCAGCTTGGGATTATAAGCGCGTTAATGGTGGTTTATTAATTCAGGACAAAGATCTCGGAGTTATCACCCAAAACGATTTAAAAATTGTGACTCAAGTGCAGCCTGACGAACAGCAAATTAAAGATTTATTATTTTGTTGGAAAGTCGCAAAGTCGGTTAAATCTAATGCCATTGTTTATGCAAAAAATGAAATGACCATTGGTGTTGGGGCTGGTCAAATGAGCCGTGTCTATAGTGCAAAAATCGCAGGTATAAAAGCGGCTGATGAAGGTTTGGAAGTCAAAGGCTCGGTAATGGCATCTGATGCATTTTTTCCATTTAGAGATGGTATTGATGCTGCTGCAGAAGCGGGTATTAGCGCTATTATTCAGCCGGGTGGCTCTATGCGGGATCAAGAAGTTATCGATGCAGCAAACGAGCATGGTATGGCTATGGTCTTTACTGGTATGCGCCATTTTAAGCATTAATAAAAACTAAAATATTAGACTAAAAGGTTAGTTGAACAAATGAAAATTCTAGTGATAGGTGGTGGTGGCCGAGAGCACGCTTTGGCATGGAAAGCGGCGCAGTCAAATGATGTCGATAAAGTTTTTGTTGCGCCTGGTAATGCTGGTACAACTTTAGAGTCCAAACTGGAAAATGTCGCTATCGGTGCGGAAGATATTGATGGATTACTGGCTTTTGCTAAAAATAATAGTATTGACTTAACCATTGTGGGGCCAGAAGCCCCCCTATGTTTAGGTGTTGTTGATCAGTTTTTTGCGGCAGGGTTAAAGTGTTTCGGGCCTACTCAGGGAGCTGCACAATTAGAAGGTTCGAAAGCTTTTACTAAAGATTTTTTAGCAAGACACAATATCCCAACAGCGGCTTATGGAAACTTCACCAATATTAGTGAAGCAAAAGCTTATGTTGAAAAAGTGGGTACACCTATTGTCATCAAAGCTGATGGTCTGGCAGCAGGTAAAGGTGTCATTATTGCGCAAACACAAAGTGAAGCGTTTGCAGCAATTGATGATATGTTGGCTGGGAATAAGTTCGGAGATGCCGGACATCGTGTTGTCGTTGAAGAGTTTTTAGAAGGTGAAGAAGCGAGTTTTATCGTAATGGTTGATGGTAAAAATATTTTACCTTTGGCGACCTCGCAAGATCATAAAGCGCGTGATAACGGTGATAAAGGTCCTAATACTGGTGGCATGGGAGCTTACTCACCTGCTGCAGTGGTTACGGCTGATATGCACGATAAAATTATGCAACAAGTTATCGTGCCAACTGTAGAAGGGATGGCGAAAGAAGGACATCCTTACACTGGGTTTCTGTATGCTGGAATTATGATTTCACCAGCGGGCGTACCTAAAGTTTTGGAGTACAATTGCCGTTTTGGTGATCCTGAAACTCAACCTATTTTATCTCGTTTAAAATCTGATATCAGCACTTTATGCTTAGCGGCATTAAATGGGGAGTTGGACTCGACAAGTGTTGAGTGGGATGAGCGTTTTGCGGTTGGAGTAGTTATGGCTGCGGGTGGTTATCCTGATGCTTATGCTAAAGGTGAAATTATCAATGGGTTAGATAATCATATTGAAGACACTAAAGTTTTTCATGCAGGAACCAAGCAAGTGGACGACAAGGTTGTTACAGCGGGCGGACGGGTGTTGTGTGTTGTTGCATTAGGAGAGTCAGTTAGCAGCGCACAGAAGTTGGCTTATCAGCGGGTGAAGAATATTTCATGGGACAAGGTATATTATCGTGATGATATTGGACATCGTGCCATTGCTCGTGAATAAATAATATCTGCCACTTAAAGATAAAAAATCCTACATTTGTAGGATTTTTTTATAGGAGCTTTTCAATTAATAGCGATTTAAAATTAGCTTTGTTCATCTTCCTCTTCCGTTTTTACTTCCATAGGCTCTAAAGAAAGTCCCCCACTGGCTACTTTTGTTTTTGGTTTTTGTGGTGCGCTTTCCATCAATACTGGAGGCGGTGGCTTATGAGGTTTTTGTACTGGTGTTGGAGTGCTAGTTTTTTTGGCGGAATTTTCTGTTTGAGAGGGAGTTTGGGGCGCGGTTGCTTTTGCTGGTTCGCTAGGCGTCGATTTTTCATGAGATTTGTTACCACTTAATCGCATTTTTAAGGCTAGATTATTTTTCGAATCGGCATTTTTTAACGCTTCTTCTTTAGATATTTGACCACTTTCATACAGTTTAAATAAAGCCGTGTCAAAGGTCTGCATTCCTTGATTTTCTGATTTATGCATAACTTCTTTGATCTCATCAATGCAGCCTTTTTTAATGAGATCACATACTCTTGGCGTACCGAGTAAAATTTCTATTGCAGCACAGCGTTTGCCATCGGTAGTTGGAATAAGACGTTGTGAGATAAAAGCTTGCAGGTTTAATGATAAGTCTAAAAAAAGTTGCTTGTGTCTTTCTTCCGGGAAAAAATTGATAACTCGATCCAGTGCTTGATTGGCGTTGTTAGCATGTAGTGTTGAGATACATAAATGTCCTGTTTCAGCAAAAGCTAGCGCGTGCTCCATGGTTTCATGATCTCGTATTTCACCAATTAATATTACATCTGGTGCTTGACGTAAAGTGTTTTTCAAAGCATCTTCATAACTGACCGTATCAACCCCGACTTCACGTTGATTAATAATAGATTTTTTATGTCTATGAACAAATTCCACAGGGTCTTCAATTGTGATTATATGTCCAGATGAATTGCTGTTACGGTAATCAATTAATGAGGCAAGAGAGGTAGATTTTCCCGATCCCGTACCACCCACAAACAAAATCAGACCGCGTTTTTGCATAATAAGTTTGGGTAAAATATCGGGTAAATTAAGCTCACGCCAGTTAGGAATATCGACCTTGATAGAGCGGATCACCATTGAAACCTGATTTCTTTGTTGGAAAATATTGACCCTAAAGCGACCCACATTAGGTTCTGATATTGCTAAATTCATTTCAGGTCTAGTTTCAAATTGGGTACGTTGCTCCTTATCCATCAAGGCATTAGCCATATCACGAACTTCTCCCGGCTGCATGATTTTTCGGTCTATCGCCATTAAGCGGCCATGAAATTTTGCGCTGGGGGGAGCACCGGTCGATAAAAATAAATCAGAGCCATCTTTTTCCACTAAAATTCGTAGATAATCGAGCAATTCCATGAGGTATGAACCTAGATTATTAAAATGATCAAGAAGTAAGTATAGTTAAAAATTATCTATTGGCTGTTTTGTGATGTGAAAAATCTCATTAGATTAATGCGGATTAATATAATATTTGCTTTAAGGTCGGTGCTTTTTGAAAGTATCGGATATCGCGTGTTAGCGGTGTATTGTTCGTTTTTAAGCTAGCAATATTATTGCTATGAATGGTTAAAATAAACTGACCAAGAAGTCAGTTTATTTAGGAAGTGCTATTTTTGCTTCTTTATTGCGTTTAAACAGCGTTACGATATGACCTACGCGCTGTATGTTTGATGATTGGGTCTTTTGAGTGATTTGTTTAATCATTTGTTCACGAGCTTCTCTTTCTTCTGCGCGAATTTTAACTTTTATCAGCTCATGTATTTCAAGAGTACTGTTAATTTCATCAACGACGGCTTGGGTAAGTCCTTTGTCACCAATAATAACAACAGGCTTTAAAGAGTGTGCCAAGCTTCTCAAGTGGCGAATTTGTTTGTTATTTAGTTCTTTCATAGTGGTTCACATTGCAATAAGTTGATTTAAGTTTAACATTTTCTTGTAAAATTTGAGACAATAAAGCTGAATAAAGTGATATTTATGTGCTCTATTTGAGTTTGTTTTACGTATTGGGTTTAACGAATTAGATTTAACCTTTATATATAGTGAGGCATGTTAGCTAAATCTGTTCTAGTTTGGAGTGAGCAAAGCATTTATGGCCAAAAGCAAAAGTAGTAAAGGTTGGTTAAAAGAGCATTTTGACGATGTTTATGTCAAACGTTCACAAGAAGAAGGTGTGCGTTCAAGAGCGGTTTATAAATTAGAAGAATTGGATCAAAAAGATCATTTAATAAAACCTGGAATTAATTTGGTTGATTTGGGGGCTGCCCCGGGGGGCTGGTCAGAATATGCCGCTAAAAAAGTTGGCCAGAGTGGTAAAATTATTGCTACAGATATTCTGCCAATGGATTATTTAGACGGGGTTGATTTTATTCAAGGTGATTTTAGGGAAGATAAAGTCTTAGATGAAATCTTGGTTGCGATGAATAATATGAAAGCAGACCTTGTTATTTCGGATATGGCACCCAATATTAGTGGCGTAGATGCAATTGATCAGCCTGCTTCTATGTACTTGGTTGATCTAGCATTGGATTTAGCGAGACAAATTCTTAAACCTGGAGGTAATTTTGTTGTCAAAGTGTTTCAGGGGGAAGGTTTTGAGCAGTATAAAGCTGAAGTGAAGCAAAGTTTTGGGGGCGTAAAAGTGAGAAAACCCAAGGCTTCAAGGCCTCGTTCGCGAGAAGTCTATATTGTTGGGCTTGGTTTTAAAGATTAATTATTAAACTTTTACTGAAATATCGCGATACAATTGATAGCTAAGATATATTTTATGTCTTTGCTTTTTCGAATAATAATGTCGGGATTAATTAGCCTGAGCAGAAATTCGCAATAGGGCTTAAATTTGAATTTGGATAGATAGAGGGTAACCCTTTGAATGATATGACTAAAAATATCTTGCTTTGGCTGGTCATTGGTCTAGTGCTAGTGTCGGTTTTTAAGAATTTTGAAGCCGCCAAACAACAGTCAAGTGAGGTAGAGTTTTCGCAGTTAATGAATGATATTGATCGAGGCCGGATAACATCGGTTACGGTCGCTGGTTATAATATTAAGGCGAAAACATCGGCTGGTGAAACCAAAACATCCAAAATTCCGGCTGGTTCACATGAGCTACTAGCGCAAAAAGCGCTAGAGAAACAAATTAAGTATACCGGTGAAGAACCAGAGGGCGATAGTGCGCTATTTACAATATTTATCTCTTGGTTTCCTATGTTGTTACTTATCGGCGTATGGATTTTCTTTATGCGCCAAATGCAAGGTGGTGGTAAAGGCGGTGCTATGAGCTTTGGTAAAAGCAAAGCTAAGCTGCTAAGCGAAGATCAAATTAAAACGACTTTTGCCGATGTTGCAGGTTGTGAAGAAGCAAAAGAAGAAGTTTCTGAGTTGGTTGATTTTTTACGTGAACCAAGCAAATTCCAGAAACTTGGCGGAAAAATTCCTCGCGGAGTGCTAATGGTTGGCCCGCCTGGAACTGGTAAAACTTTATTGGCAAAAGCTATTTCTGGTGAAGCAAAGGTACCATTCTTTACTATTTCAGGTTCTGACTTTGTCGAAATGTTTGTTGGTGTTGGTGCTTCTCGAGTTAGAGATATGTTCGCTGAAGCTAAAAAACAGGCTCCTTGTATTA
>JAUIHB010000046.1 GCA_030432465.1 Gammaproteobacteria bacterium | reverse complement strand
TAACCAACTGTTACTATAAATTTTGCACACAATAATATATCTTAATTTTATCTGAGATAAATTGTGCTGTAGGTTTCTCAGATTAGTACCGTTTAGCCAAAGGAGGCTAAATTCAAATGCGCTTCCACTATTTATAATAACAAATATAAAAAATGCGACAGTATTCAGGTGAATGAAGTGTTAGCGCGTCGCACGGTTGATTGTAATCAGGAGAATTAAGTGGCTTTGTAGTCATTTAAGATTCGCAACTGTAATAACTAGACTATAAAAGGTAGCAATATGATTAATAAAAAGAAATACCTCAGTATTTTACTGAGTGCTTCCATTTTTGGAGTATACGCCTCAACGACAGCTGCTAGTTCAAATGAGTTAGTAACTAGCTCGGCTCTAACTCAAATTAGCACAACAGAAACAGCGGATACACAAGCGTTAACTAAAGCAAGTGTTGTATATTCTTATGATGAAATGTTGAATTTTAATATCAGCGATTACTTATCACAAAATGCTTCACACTTGTTGCCATATGCAGAATCTATTTCTCATTACGCAGGACGTTCATCAATAAGTCCTAAAGTATTTATTGCGTTGCTTGAGTACCAGACGCAGGCTGTTACTCAATCAGTATCAGGAGATAGTTTACAGCAAAAGCCTTTTGGTACTCTGTCAGCTGAATCAGGTTTTAATCAGCAATTAGCAGATATTTCTGACAGAATGGCGAAAGCCTTTTACGCTGGTCATTCCTATGCTGATACAGGTATTAATGCAAAACTTACTACTGATGCGGATGCTCGTAAAGCTGTACAGATGGTTTTTTCTTGGGGAATTGACTCTAACCAATTACAGCCAGGTTCTTTAGAGGAATTGAATGCATTTTCAAAAGTTTTTAATCGCTTGTTTCCTGAAGCCAACTCTAGTTCATCTAATAACAGCGGATTAACTAGCGTATCTGACGGTATGCAAACCATGTTAGTGCCTTCTGTCAATTTACTACAATTACCTTACCCTGTCGGTAATACATGGACATATGGCGGAAGTCACACACACACAGGTAGTGGAAGCTATCCTCAATCATCTTTAGATTTGAACAATGGTGGCTATTGGGGAGATAACTTATCACACCTTTGGGTAACTGCTGCGGCAGGTGGTCAGGTTGTTCGACACTCTTCTTGTCAGTTAGAAGTGATTCATTCTGGTGGTTGGTCGACTAATTATTATCACCTATCGAATATTCGGGTAAGCCATGGTTCAAACATCAGTCGTAATACCGCTATCGCAAACTATGCGAGTAATAAGTCTCAAGCATTATGTGAAGGTGGCTCATCAACTGGACCTCATGTTCACTTTTCATTAAAACAAAATGGTCAATATTATCATCTGAACGGAGTTTCTCTATCTGGCTTTAAAGTACATACAGGACGAGATAGCTATGATGGTAATTGCAGCTATTTCTGGTTTGAAAAAAATGGAAGCAAGTATTGTGCTTGGTCGCGTATCAATAATCCCGGTGTAGGTGATGATGATGGTGGTGATGATACGACTATTTATGAAATGACAAATGGTCAAGTCCGAAGCAATATTTCTGGCTCAACTGGTGTGAAATATTATTACAAAATAGATGTACCTGCTGGCGCGTCTGACTTGAAAATAGAGAGCTATAATGGAAGTGGTGACGTTGATATGTATTTACGTCGCGGAGCTTTACCCACTACAAGTGCTTATGATTGTCGCCCATATAAAAATGGAAATAATGAAACTTGTACTGTGAGCTCTCCTGCTGCCGGAACTTATTATATTCTGCTGCATGGTTACTCTGCTTTTAGTGGACTTAGCTTAAAAACCACTTTTTCTACAGGCGGTAGTGATGGTGGCGGATATACGGATACAAATATTTCTGGTTCAAATGGCGAAATGAAAAAGTACTGGATTGATGTCCCGTCTGGAATGAAAACTTTAACCGTTAAGGTTATAGGAAACAATGGTGATGCCGATCTGTATGTGAAAAAGACGGCGTATCCTACGACGAGTAGCTATGACTGTAGACCTTACAAAAGTGGCAGTACTGAGACCTGTACTTTCAGTAATCCTGAAGGACGTCGTTGGTATATTGGGATCCACGCTTATAGTAATTTCTCTGGTTTAACTTTAGAAGCGACTTGGACGCCTTAAAATATTTGAGCAGCATAAAAATAATAATGTTTTGAATGAGTTTATTTAAAACGGATTAGGTTATTGTTACATTTTGCGCCTGTTTTTGACAGGCGCTTTTTATTAAGGCGGTGTTTATTCGCTTTTTAATTTCCGGGTGAGAGTATTTCTTCCCCAGCCTAGTATTTTTGAAGCTTCAGCCTTTTTGCCTAAACTGATCTCAAGTGCGGCTTTAATTATTACCTGTTCAACTTCTTCCTGAGCTTTGATAAAGGTTTCTTGATCGCCTTTTTGAAAGTCATTAATTAGCTTATTCGTCAGTAAATTCTGCCACTTTACAATATTGGTGGAAGGTGTATCTGGTGATTGCAGTTCTGCGGGCAAATCAAGAGGCATAATTAATTGACTATTTGCCATGACTGACAACCATCGACAAACATTTTCCAGTTGTCGAACGTTGCCTGGCCAATGATAGTTTTGCATGAGATTGATGCTTGCGTCAGAAAGTGATTTTTGTGGTTCGTTTATTTCGTTGGCTATTTTTTCCAGAAAATAATGCGCTAGAATTGTGATGTCATCAATTCGTTCTCGTAATGGAGGTAAATGCAAGGGAATAACATTTAAACGATGATATAAGTCTTCTCTAAACTTGCCTTGTTTAACTTTGTTTAATAAGTTTTGGTGGGTGGCTGCAATAATTCGTACATCCACTTTAGTCGGCTGAGATGAACCTATTCGGTAGAATGCTCCTTCTGAAAGTACTCGTAATAAACGAGTTTGTGTATCCAATGGCATATCGCCAATTTCATCTAAAAATAAGGTGCCATTGTTGGCTTGTTCAAACCTTCCAAAGTAGCGACTGGTTGCGCCAGTAAACGCCCCTTTTTCATGCCCAAATAACTCAGATTCGATAAGGTCTTTTGGGATTGCTGCCATATTCAATGCAATAAATGGAGCTTGTTGTCTTGGGCTATGTTGATGTAAAGCGTTAGCAACTAATTCTTTTCCCGTTCCTGACTCTCCATGTAAGAGAACCGTCACGTGAGAGTTGGAAAGTCGACCTATCGCGCGATACAAATCCTGCATTGCAGGGGATTCTCCTATAATCGAAAACTTATTCTGGGGACTTGGAATTGATTGCTCATTAGTTTCTTGATGCTTGGGTTGTAATGCTCGCTGGACTACCGCTGATACCTCGTCGAGATCAAAAGGCTTGGGAAGATATTCAAAGGCACCGCTTTGGTAAGCATTGACTGCGCTCTCCAAATCAGAGTGCGCTGTCATGATTAGTACAGGTAAGGCTGGATGATTTTTTTGGCAATAATCAAGTAGCTCCATACCACTTTTACCAGACATTCGTATGTCAGATAAGACCAGATCAAAAGTTTGTTGGGTTAAATATTCAATTGCTTGATTGGCTGTATTTGTTTGAATAACCTGATGACCTAAATCCATTAATAGCTCGTTAAGTACCCAGCGAATACTATCGTCATCATCGACTAACAACAGGCGTTTTGTTTGATTGTATGTCACAGATTTTTTCCTACAGGTAAATAAAGACTGAAACAAGTATTTCCAGGCTCACTTTCAACTTCAATTATTCCACCATGGGTTCCAGCAAGTGACTGTGCAATACTTAAGCCAAGGCCACTGCTATTTTTACCACTAATTGTAGGGAAGAAAATATCCTTGAGAAGGTTTTTAGGGATCCCACTTCCATTATCTACCACGTCAATTTTTACAACTTGTCGGTGCTGAATTTGCCCAATTGTGTGTTGATGAATAATACGTGTGCGAAGCTGAACAATCCCTCCCTGCTCAATTGCTTCGGTAGCATTTTTTATGAGATTGATGAGTGCTTGTTGTATTTGCTCTGACGCAACATATAAATTAGGCAGACTCGGATCATAATCTTTTTTAATTTGTAGTTGATTGGATGACTGTAATAATACAATTTCTAGAGCTTTTTCTATAATTAAGTGGCAGTTTGTCTCTACTTTATCTTCTGGAGTCGCAGGTAGCAATAGACGATTGACCAAGTCGCTGAGTCTATCTGTTTCGTGAATAATAATTTGAGTGTATTGATCAGGAAAACCTTCAGGAAGCTTACGGTGTAATAATTGTGCAGCACCTTTTATACCGCCCAGTGGATTTTTAATTTCATGGGCAAGATTTCTGATTAAGTGATTACTGACTCGACTTTGTTGCTGTAACTCTATGTCTTTTCGAATATTTGAATGATGTTGGCTGGTTTGAAACTCTAACAATAAATAGTTTTCCATCGGCTTTTTTTCTGATGGATATTTAGAAACCATAATGTTTGAAGTTAAGCTCCCACGGGCGGTTTTTAATTCGACCTCTTCTAAAAAAATAATATTTTGTAAATTTTTGAATTGTTTGAGTAGTTTGATATCTAGTTCACCTTTGACAAGTTCAAAAAATGACTCTTCTTTTATCAGCCGACCGCTGTATCCCAATAGTTGTTCAGCCGACTGGTTGAGATAGGCTATCTGATAGTGTTGATTTAGAATAATAAGTGCTGTAGCTAAGGAGTTAAGAGAAGGGGTGAAAGACATAATTTTGTATGACACTTATTGTTTACTTTTGGTGATTTTAACGCGACTTAGATGGTTTTGCACCATTTAGGTGCAAAAAAACAATGTCTTATTGATATATCAAAGATAAAGACATTGATACTTGAGGTTATTTGAGAAGAGTGAGTTGGTTAAAAGCGATATTAAAGCAATTAAGTTAGCTGCGGTATTTCAGCCAAAAGGGAGTTAAAGTCGAGAGTCGAAATATCGGCAGCTAAAATGCTGCCGATATAAAAAAGCAACCAATTATAATTAATAAAGTATTCGAGTTCTTATTGTACCTGGTATCTGGCGTAGTACCTCAAAGGCTTTATCGCTTGATGTTTGATCAATATCAGTAACTACATAACCAACTGCTTCATCTGTTTGTAGATATTGCGCAGAAATATTTACCGACTTACTGGAAAACACTTCATTAATTTTTGCTAATACACCGGGGGCATTTTTATGGATATGGCATATACGATGTTTGCCCGCATGAGAAGGAAGAGCCGCTTCTGGAAAGTTAACAGAAGAAAGAGTTGAACCATTGTTACTATATTTTACCAATTTTTCACTCACTTCGATGCCAATATTGGCTTGTGCTTCTTTTGTGCTGCCACCTATATGAGGCGTTAATATGACGTTGTCGAACTCTCTTAAAGGTGACAAAAACTCTTCTTGATTAGATTTAGGTTCGTTAGGAAAGACATCAATTGCTGCTCCCAGTATTTTCTGATTGCTGAGAGCTAAGCTGAGAGACTCGATATCGACTACCGTGCCACGGGACGCATTAATTAAAATGGCTCCTTCTTTTAAATGCTCAAAAGCAGTTTTGTCCATCATATTTTTCGTTTCTGGTGTTTCTGGTACATGAAAGCTCACCACATCGGAAGTTGAGAGTAATTGTTGATAGCTATCTGCAGGTCTAGCATTACCAAGTGCAAGTTTATTTTCAATATCAAAGTATTGGACTTGCATACCTAAACTTTCAGCCAGAATACCGACCTGCGTACCTATGTGACCGTAACCAACAATGCCGAGAGTTTTGCCACGGGTTTCATAGCTATTCGTTGCACTTTTCTGCCATTCGCCCCTATGGGCGGCCGCACTTTTTTGAGGTACTCCGCGTAACAATAAAATCAACTCTGCTAAAACGAGTTCTGCGACACTTCGAGTGTTGGCAAAAGGAGCATTGAATACAGGAATACCTTTGATTTTTGTGGCAGTTAAGTCTACTTGATTGGTTCCAATGCAAAAGCATCCTATCGCATTCAGTTTTGGAGCGTGTTCGAGTAACTCTGCGGTTACTTGAGTCCGTGAACGAATGCCTAAAAAATGGGCGTCGGATAAGGTGGACTTCAATTCGGCTTCCGGTAATGATTTAGGTGCCGTGATAATATTATTATAGCCATCATCCCTGAATACTTTTTCTGCGCTAGGGTGTATGCCTTCTAACAAGACTATTTTGATTTTGTTTTTATCCAAAGACTCGGTTTGCATGTGTGCTTGTTTTCCATCTGAAAGTTAACCTATAGCATATGAAAAAAAACGCTTGAATACTACTGCTGTTTGCTAACCATTAGTTATGGAATAATGGTTATGAGTTATGAAATAGTGAATATGACCAACATCTAACAATTTGCAATGTACAAGTCGCTAAATTAACTGATAAAATCGCACCAAATCACGTAAGAGTACCAATATGACTCAGAAAAATGTCCCTAATATAATCAAGCAGTTATTGATAGATACTCTGTCATTGGACTTGCAAGTTGATGAGTTACATGAAAATACGCTTTTATTGGGTAATATTCCAGAGTTTGACTCTATGGCTATCGTATCGGTAATTACAGCTATTGAAGAAGAGTTTGACTTTGTTGCTGATGATGATGATCTCAGTGCAGAAGTTTTTGAAACTGTTGGCAGCCTGATTAATTTTGTTGAATCAAAACTCTCTATTGCATAAAAATATCTTAAACATTTGCTTTAAAAACAAATGTTTATAGAAATACTTTCTTATAAATCTAGCATGAAAAATACTGAGGGGCAGCAGAGTATTTATCACTATACTTAATTATAGGCTCTGTTATTGGTTAGGTTTTTGATTTATGCCCCTTTGTCACACTATACATGGCATTATTTACCACCAAATTAAGTGCGTTAAGGTTTATAATTGTTATTAACTAATTGAGATATTTGTTTCTTGCATCGCCAATGGAAAAGTGGCATTGTAAGTTATATTATTTTAGCTAAAACTTTTATTGCAAGTCCTGCAATTTAAAGGTGCTTGCAACTCTAATTGGGAATGTCGTGTTAAGGATTTCTTACTGTCTCATTTGAGAGGTTGTTAAAAGTGTTAAAGCTAGGACTTTTCTAGAAAATAGAGAAGTAATTGCTTGAGGATACGATGTCGTACGAAAATGACAGTTGGGGCATTGCTAGTTATTCGAGGCAAGGCTTGAGACTTGTGAGAGAAATTGAGTAATGAGAAAGCTTCATTTAGCTGCCGAAGTATTTGCTAAGCTAGGATTCCATAGAATTTTGGCGGCATACTCAGGGATGTTTTCTAAAAAAGTGCCTGTTTTGACTTACCACCGAGTAGGTCTCCCCGTTGCTGACTATCCTTTTGATAAAGGTCTATATAGCGCAACAATCGAAGAATTCACCACTCAAATGAATTACATTAAAGCAAACTACTCGCCTCTGACTATGACGCAGATGATTGCTTATATCAATGGCGAATTTACTTTACCGAAAAACCCCATTTTGATTACATTTGATGATGGTTTTGAAGATAACTATCGACTTGCATTTCCTATACTCAAGGCGAGGGGGATCCCTGCGACATTTTTTGTGACAACCGATTTTATCGGATCTAATGAAACTTTATGGTATGAAAGACTTGCCTATTTCTTTAATCGTGTTGAAGTTGCTCGCGTTAAAATTGATGCGTTATCTCTTGATTTACCTATACGTGGTAAACGCTCGCGTACTAAAGCTTATCTGAAAACGGTAGAACGTTTGAAGCTTGTTAAAAATAAAGAACGCTTAGCTATATTGGTTGGAATTTATGAAGAATATGGTGACCCTTATGTGTATATCAGTCAAGATGAGCTTGAGTTGAGCAAGTCGATGTCATGGGAACAATTAAAGGAAATGCTGGCTAATGGAATGGATATTGGTGCTCATTCCATATCACATCCGATTTTATCTATGCTGGATGAAAGTGAAATTGAACATGAAATCGTTGGTTGCAAAAAACTAATAGAGTTACAGCTAGGTTGTAATATTGACTCTATTGCTTATCCTGTTGGTCAACATGAATCATACTCCCCTGAAGTCATTGAACAAACAGTTAATGCAGGGTATAAAATTGGATTTTCTTTTGTGGATGGTGTGGGGTGCCCTTCAAAATATTCTATTGAAAGGTTACATGTTGATATCCATGCTCCTTTTTCATTATTTAAATCTAAAATTGCTTTCCCTAGGCTTTTTTGTGAATAATGCGATTCTCGTACGATAACTCGTTATTAAAGATATGAGTGACTCTTACCATTACTTGTTGATAACGCGATTAGTTAGTGTCGGATAATGTTATTCCATGAGTTGTGCTGGTAATAGAACGCCTCGTTTAGCTAATTGATTAACACTAGCAATAATATCATTTGGCCAAGCTTGATCCATTGGTTCAAATTCGAAATTTTGTATTCTGAATAGGCTACAATCCTGTGTCCATGGTTTTTTATTTCTTAACGCTTCAGCTTTTAGGATGATGTTCATTCGTTTTACATTGAATGTAGTGTCGATATTAGATAATGCCCAGCGTTTGGGATCCAGTGTACTCACAAGCTCAAGACATTTCAGAATTTGGTTTGCGAGAGGTCTATCAGGCTGTAGTAAAAAGCCTGTCTCGGGATTAACATAGTTTTTAGTCCCAACCACAGCGTTGGAGTAAACAGCAACTGGCGTGCCTGCAAATAATGACTCTGCTAAAGAAACATAGGAGCCTTCTCGAGCACTTAAACCTAAGACTAGTTTGGCGCGGCATAAGTATTCTCTGACCTTATCGTTCGAAGGAGACTCAATGAGCTCGAACTTATCTCTTACACCGTATGATTCTGCTTCAGCCAATAGAACTTCAGCTGTTCTATCTTCCAGTCTTCTCCCAACTAACACAACACGTAAAGAATCTGGAAGCGTTTGTAATGCTTCAAAAAGTAAATAATGTCGCTTATAGGTCGCAAAATTAGCTACCATTAATATATCAATATCTTTTTCCATTGTTGGAAAAATACTGCCATCTACCCAACTTGAAGCGTGAAAAGGTAATGTGCGGCCAAGCTTAGGGTTTTGCACTGCACTAAAGTAACAGCCTTGGCTTGAAGGTAATAAAACAAAACTTTCAGGGCGTTTTTTGATAAAGCGCATTAAAGCTTCGCTGTAAAAAGGTTGCCATGTTGGTAAAAACAAAACGTCATAATGATCACAGACCCAATCAAAATTAACGCTTTCAAGAAGACGTTCTAGTTCATGTTCAAAGCCAACAATAAGAATACCTTTCTCAAAATTAGAGCTATCATCGGACACTACTGGCGCTTTTATAATAGCACTTTTAGGAAGTTTTACTTCGGGTAAGGTTTGCGGTAGCTGCGCCACTTCTAGTGCACGATTGAACACTGTATCAATTTTTTTTCGTGGTGTTTCGCATTGCAGATAGGTAATGCACAATCTAAGCCGCATTTCATGAGGTAGCGGTAATAGCGTAATTTTTTCTAAGATACTAGAAAAAAGACGACTATTTCTTAGTTTGTGTTTTAGCTTTGATTCCATTGCTGCTCCGCTCAACTGCCAGCTTAATTTTGTTATTACTTTTGATTATAAACTTGACTGACTCAACAACAAAAAAGTGATGTTTTTCAAGCTGTTTTTTAATATTGTCAGACAAAATGATCCCGCAAATATGAGAGCGCAAATAGTAAACGTAGACTTGGATAATGTCTATAGCAAAGGTAGGGGATGTTGATTTATAAATCATAAATATGAGATTTTGTTCCTTATTTCATACAAAAGTTGTTGTATGAAATATTTATGAAACAATAGCTAAGTTTTTAGGAAGTTATTCGCTAAATTATAGTTTTGTATGCAAAATATAAAAATTACTATTATAAAAAAAGCCGCTAACTATGGTTGATAATTAGCGGCTTTCAAATTTAGAGCGTTAATTTAAGTAATATTCATAACGATTAACTGTTTTTATTGTGCAATAGTTTCTGTTGGGGGGTTTGATTTAACAACATCCGCTCCGACGTTACCATTGATTCCATAAGCACCTATTTCACCAGTACTACCATCACGCTTTTTCATGTTTTTAGCACCAGAATCCGATTTAAGTTGAAAGTTACGGCGCAATGGGTCAAGAAATAAAACACTTCCTCTAACACTGTCTAAATCTGGATTGGCAATTAAGCCCGAAGCTGACTCCGTTGAATGGGCACCTTTCCAACTAGCCAAAGAACTAAACTTTTGTGAGTTGTTGCTATAAATTTCTAACTCCCAAGTATCAGCATCATTTGAGTAAAAGTTATTGTTAAAATAGCTTACTTGATTGGTATTGCTATGGTTTTGATGAGTAGGGTCTACGGTGTAAAAGTTTGTGGTTTTACTTTTAACAACTAAGTTATTGTAGATTTGTATTTCATGATAACCTTTGATGCTGGCAATTCCCCAGTCTACGTTATAGAACGTATTGTTGTATATCTTAAAACGTTTTGACTGTTCTCTGGTTTCATATAAATCTGCTTCGATACCTACTCGTGCTGTATCAACAATGTTGGCTGAAAACTCAGCATCATATGATGGTCGGTCAGGATCTCCCATGACTTCTAATAGATATGCTCCTTTTACAATGTTGTAAAATAAGTTCTTATGGATAGTACCAGCATGTAAAGTCTGTCCATCAAGAACTTCACCGGGTTCTACAGGGCTTTTCTCAAATACTCCGCGATCCAAATTATACATAGTATTGTTAACAATTAACGGACTACCCATTTGATATCCCATGATACCAGCATGCATTTGATAAGGCTCGTTAGTATATGGATTAGACTTTGAGTAATCATGAGTATTGTAAGTATCATGCAAAATGTTGTTTCTGGCAACACACAAGTCACAATGATCAAATCTAATCGCTGCAATATTGTCCTGACCATATTGATGGTGGATATGGTTACCTTCTACAGTCACATATTTTGTTGAGCGCTCTGTTACCGCTGTTGCAATACCAGAAGCACTCGTTTGTCTTACTTCGAAGTTAGATATTTTTACATGGTTCGCGGTGATGTAAAAACCTGTTAGTCTAAGCGGAGTATCCGTAGAAGGAAGTCCGGTTAAATGGTTCAGCGAAGAGAGGGCTCTTCGTTGATCAACTACTGGTCTTTCTCCTGGGGCACCAGAAATAGTTATCGGACTACCGGGATTACCATCGGTGCTGATCGTAATACCGCCACGGTCTTTACCTGGAGCACGGTAGGGTTCGTAGTACGGTTCGTCAGATTCGTGGACATACAGTGTGTCACCGGGTCTGAGTTGATTAACACCATGTTGAATAGTTAACCAAGGTTTATCCGCAGAACCATCGTTCGTTGGCAAATTACTCGCGAGTGGATGATCTTTATCGACGTGATAAATCGCAGCTACAGCGTTCTTAGATGTTACTCCATCGTCCTTGGTGTTAACTTTCCCTTCAGATGCGTGAGTTGTTGTTACAAATGAAAGAAAAAATATAAATAGTTGTGGCAACCTTTTAAGCATTGTTTATACCTCTACTTGCTAGTCGGCCTCTAAGTACACGATAATGCGCTTGCAACATCGCAAAGCGCTTTAGCATAGTACTTCGTGGATACATCGTCAATTATCGGCTAACATATAATTTACTTAAAGCGGGCTACAGGGTAATGCCTTAAATTGGTACATACTTCACATAAACAAAGTAAACTGGAATGACGTAAATATTGATATTAACCCCTATTTTCTTTAGGTTTATTAGCATCAAGACCTTATATTCTGTGGGATGGCGCTGTTTAATTATTGACTAGTTTATCGCTCAGAGTTATGATCGCGTTAGTATCTAAACATCCTATGGGTGGTATAATAAGAAGGAATGAATTGTGCTGTAAGTCGCAGAAAGAAGGGAGTTTAGCTACTCAACTGAGTCATATAATCTTAATATTTCTTCTTTTCTAGAGCAACTTAAATCTTTTCTATCGAATATTTGACTAGTTTATACGTGAATTTAATTGTCAACGCTATTAAATAACCGAGATATAAACTAGATTTCGGACGATTGATAAGCAAAAATGATAATAAAATCGTCAAATAATGGTTTAATACCAATAACACTACAAATTAATTTCATTAAGGACTATCTATGAGATTTTACTTATTAATCGTTTATGTTGCTGTATGTATATCTGGGTGTTCAAATACGACGCATTCTGCCAAGGTGACACCAGGACCGAGTAAAAATGCCAGCCTTTTGGTGGATCAGTATTATATTGGCATTGATGATATTGTTTCGGTAAATGTATGGAAAAATCCTGATTTATCTATCACTGTGCCAGTTAGACCTGATGGTAAAATTTCGGTTCCTTTGGTCGGGGAAATTTCAGCTGGTGGAAGAACGCCAATTGAAGTTGGAGATGAAGTGACCAAAAAATTATCGAAATACATTCGTGATCCGCAAGTTGCTGTTATTTTGGAACAACTGAGAAGTCATGAATATTTATCTCGAGTACGAGTCACTGGTGCGGTGAGAACTCCTTCTTCAATGAGTTTCAGACAAGGTATGACTGTTTTGGATGTGGTTTTAGAAGCTGGCGGATTAAATGAGTTTGCTTCAGCAAACCGAACCAAGCTATTCAGACGTACAGGTGATAAGGTTGAAGCGATTGATATTGATTTGGACGACATACTAAATGACGGTGATATGAGTACAAATTATGCGATTCATCCTGGCGACATTTTATCTATTCCGGAAAGAAATTTTTAAAGAAGAACTAATCTCATGAATCAAAATATTGCTTATTTATTAAGCCTTTTGAAAAAAGAATTATGGAAACGAAAAACATTAGCCATATTGTTATATGTGTTTTTCTCAGTGCTATTTTTAACAGCAGCATGGTTTTGGCCGAGAGTTTATACCTCAACGGCTATCGTTTTGGTTGATGAACAGAATATTTTAAGGCCTTTAATGCAGGGTACAGCGGTAACTACCGATGTGACTGACCGCTCTAAAATGGCTAACCAGATTATTTTTGGTCAGCGAGCTATGCAAAAAGTGATTCAGACAGATACATGGGCGGGTGAAGGTGCCGATAAGCTTACCGCAAAAGAGTTTGAAAGTTTAAGTGATCATATTCGAAGCTCTACTCGAGTCAGTGATGCAGGTAAAAATTTAATTCAAATCGAATTTAAAAGCTCAGATGCTACGACGGCTTACGAAACGGCTAAACAGATGACTCGCATTTTTATTGATGAAAGCTTGCAGACGAAACAGCAAGAAAGCCGTTCCGCTTATGAGTTTATCGATAATCAAGTTGCCGTTTATCATCAAAAGCTAAAAGACGCGGAAACGGCGATAAAAGAGTTTCGTTCAAAGCACATTGATGCTACACCTGGCGCTAAAGCCAACGCAAATGTGCGTCTAGTTGAGCTTAAAAGGGAACTTGAGACTGTGGAGTTGAATATTTCTACTGAAGAGTCGACTTTAATTGCTAGAAAGAAGCAGTTAGCAGGGGAAAGCGGAGCTGCCAGTCGTGCGAGTTTAGATAAAGAGCGGCAATTGAACACTCGGATTGCAGGACTTGAAACTCAGTTAGATAACTTGCGTTTGAACTATAAGGATACCTATCCAGATATTATTCAATTAAAAGGCCAGATTGACTCTCTGAAACAACAAATCAGCGATGAAATTGAACAACGCAGTCGAGCTGCAAAGTTGGGGATTAAAGAAGTACCAACTGGCTCAATTGCTCGTGACTTGAAAAGCCAGATGCTTGCTGCAGAAGCTAATATTTCAACACTTAAATCACGTGGCGAGCAGCTACTTCGGTTAATTGAGAAAGAGAGAAGCACTCTGGATATGATTAATTCAGTTGAAGCTGAAGTTTCAGAGTTAACTCGAGACTACGAAGTTAACCAGACTGTATATCAAGATTTGTTGGGACAACGCGAGAATGCGCGCATTTCAATGAATATCGATATTAATAATCAAGGAATGACACTTAAAATTCAAGAACCTGCATCTTTACCGGTTACGCCTAAAGGGGTTCGATTTTCACATATTATTATTGCAGGCCTTTTTCTTAGCTTTTTAATTCCAATTGGTGTTGTATATGGCCTAGCGCTTTTGGATCAAAAAGTCAGGAATGAAAGCATCTTCGCCGATAAATACAAATTGCCTGTGTTAGGTGCTGTTTATAGCGCTGTTACTATGGAAGAAAGAAAATCTAATTATTTGAAGGCTGGAGTCATTTTCATTGTTGTAACGATGGTGTGGTCGACCTACGGTTATGCGGTTTTCATTAGGTTGCAAGGATAAGTTATGAGTACGTTAGAAAAAGCCTTCTTAAAGGCAATGAAAGAAGAAAGTAATACGGCTAAGCCAGAGTCAGATGATTTTGGGTTAACTACAGAGCGCAGAGTTCAGAATGTTAAAACAACAAAAAATTTAGTTGCGCCATCTAAAACAGGTATTCCTAAAATGGAGCAACAGGAGCTGTTTACTAAAAAAGAACTCGTTGCTAAACGTTTGATTCACCCCAAAATGAAAGACGCTACTTTACTGGATCGTTACCGAAACTTACGTACCAAGCTACTTTCAATGAGCAATAAAGATAATTTTGTGACTTTGATTACTTCGGCTGTACCTAATTATGATTGTAGTTTGGTCGCTGCCAATCTGGCTGCGTCTTTTGCGTTAGATGAAACAAAAACTTCAATTTTAATCGAAGGTGATATTCATACTCCCAAACTTGGACGATTGTTAGGTCTTGAAAATAATAAAGGTTTAATTGATTATTTAGAGGCTGAAGACTGGGATGCTAAAGAAATACTTTATAAAACTGGTATAGAGCGTTTAAGATTTGTTCCGAGTGGTCTGGAACGAGAAAATTCAGCGGAGTATTTTACTTCAGAAAAAATGGATGAATTCATGCAGCAGCTTTTAAAGCGCTATCCAGATCGCTTTCCCATAGTTTCTGCACCCAGCATCGTCAATTCTGCTGATGCAAGGATTTTGGCAGAGCTTTGTGACAAAGTTATTCTAGTTATTCCATATGGGATGTGTTCCGAAGAAGAGTTCGTACAAGCAGCTTTAACAATCGGTGAAGAGCGGTTTGCTGGTGTGGTATTGAACGATTTTTAATATGAAATTTTATCTAAAATTTTTATCATTCAGTTTATTTTGGTTAAGCTTTTCCGCGAGAAGTGCTGAACTTCGTTATACACTAGAAGGTAATATACAATCGAGTGATAATATCACTCAGCGTTCAGATGGTGGATCCGGTAGTGCGACTACCAGTAGTGCGCTGCTTTCTCTTGCATCTACTGGCAACATTGATTTGACGTATGATATGGCTGCTCGACTCTCGCGTATTGATTATTCTATTAGTGAACTGTCAAGTGAGAGTACAACGAGTTTCGAAGGTAATGCTAATTATCAACCACGAGAAACTAATTTTTCTGTGCTGGCTTTAGGAAATATTACTCAGGTACCAGTCAATCGCTTTCAAACTCAGCAAGTCAATAATACACGTGAAGAACGAGCCGTTGCATTAATGCCGACTTATTTCATACGTATGGCAGGTAACGACCGATTAAATTTTTCGAGTACTTTTGTTAATTTTGATAGTGAATCTAATAATACAACTCAACAATTAGACAACTCTCGAGTAATTAATGAATACGCAATGGGTTATGAAAAGCAAGTCAATGAAACGAATGCACTTTCATTGATTGCTAAAAAATCGAAAACAGACTTTAAACAAGCACTTGAGTTTGGAGCAATAGATTTTGATAAAGATGAAGTTTATTTAAAGTGGAGCTCAGAAGGACGAACGAATCGAATTTTAGCAGAGTATGGCCGTTCGAAATTAGTTGATCAATTAGGCCGTGAACTGGAGTCTGATTTGAAGTTATTCAATTTAGTTCGCCAAATTAATCGTAATCAAACATTAGAGTACCGGTTTGTAGAAGGTATTGAAGGAGCGTTGAGCACGAATTTGTCACGCGATAGAATTGTTATCAATCAACGAAATGAAAATATTCCAACAGCACAAAAGAGCAAAGAGAATACTTTGCTGTATTCTTATAGTGGTGTTTTCTTTCGAAGTTCTCTAAGTATTACTGAGCGAAAAGTGTCTCAAATTTTCTCTGAAAATAAAGAGATTCAAGATAATTTAAGATTGGCTTTTTCTTATTCCTTAGCAAGAATTTTAGGTACACCATTAGACTCAAGAGTCGAATTGTTTTTCGACAAGAATGAAAATGAGTTTGATAATGAGCAAACTAACATTACCAATACAAAGCTAACCCAGACGAGCTTGATCTACCGTCACATGTATTCCGAGCAGCTATCTTTTTATCTTGAGTTGCAACAGCGACGTTCAAAAGAAATTAGTATTGATCTGAGCGTAAGAAATAACGACTCAGATTCAATATTTTTTGGTGTTGCTTATTCCAATGGTGGGCGATTTTAGCTGTTCGAGCCATAATCGCTCTTTTACAATATAAAAGTTGTTAATTGGATATCACATCTTCAGGTGGGTTGGGCTTTTTTGCTGCTGAAATACAGCCTATTTTTGCCTGAGATACCACGATTGCATCAAGGTAACGAGCTTGTTCTGTCGGTGCACCACCATTCCAATAGTTTGAAAAGTGGATTGCGTTGAGTGCGTAATCATCCCAGTTACCTACCCAGTTAACATTTTCTTTAGTGATATCTAATTGATCATCAATATAGAGTTCAAATAAGCCATTACTTTGATTAGCATCGTTTAGTTTAATATGTGCTTCAACACAAACCCAACGTCCTTTCGGAAAATCTTGAGTAGAAGTGGTTAAGCCTAACCAACTGAAATTACCCATATCATTCCATTTTGTGGTAACAAGTTGGTTATTTTTAATACCTGAAACTGGATCTAAAGAGAGTTTGGCACTGCCCGGTTCGTTCGTCCAAACATGAGCGGCCATTGCTTGCGCCCAATTGGTTGTTGCAAAGCTAGTAATACGAGTCATTTTATCTGGATAGCTTTGAAAATCTTCTGGAAACTTAACGTACCATCGCCAGTAAATCTCTCTGAAGTTAGCATCGGAGCGAATTTT
>JAUIHB010000371.1 GCA_030432465.1 Gammaproteobacteria bacterium | reverse complement strand
ATTGTCACAAGCATTTGACCTGAAAATGCAAAATAAAGATTAATTTAAGGTAAGCAATGAAAGATTCCATTTTAAGAAAGCTGGAAACATTAGCTGAGCGGCATGAAGAAGTTGGTCATTTGCTTGGCGATCCTGAAACAATTTCTGATCAGAATAAATTTCGAGAGTTGTCTAAGGAGTATTCTCAGTTAGAAGAAGTCGTGGTGACTTTTAATAAATATCAGCAAATTGTTGAAGATTTGAGTACTGCTGAAGAAATGTTAAAAGATAGTGATCCGGATATGCGTGAGATGGCAGAAGAAGATTACAAAAATAATAAACAGTTAATTGAGCCCGTTGAGCTCGAATTACAAAAGTTATTATTGCCACGCGATCCCAATGATAATAAAAATATTTTTCTGGAAATTCGAGCGGGTACTGGTGGTGACGAAGCAGCTATTTTTGTGGGTGATTTGTTTCGTATGTATAGCCGTTTTGCAGAAAAAAGTCGCTGGCAGATTGAAGTGATGAGTGAAAATCCTAGTGAGCAAGGTGGTTACAAAGAAATTATTTGTAAAATTTCTGGTGACAGTGTTTATTCGAAATTAAAATTTGAATCGGGTGCGCACCGAGTGCAACGTGTTCCTGAAACGGAATCTCAAGGGCGCATTCATACCTCTGCCTGCACGGTGGCAGTAATGCCAGAAGCTGATGAGCTGGATGAAATTGAACTGAATCCTGCGGATTTAAGAATTGATACGTTTCGCGCATCAGGAGCTGGTGGTCAGCACGTTAATAAAACAGACTCTGCAATTCGTATTACTCATTTGCCAACAGGAACGGTTGTTGAGTGTCAGGATGGACGTTCTCAACATAAAAATAAAGCTCAGGCAATGAGTGTACTTAAGTCTCGTTTATTGGCTGCTCAAGAAGACGCGGCGCATAGTGAACAAGCAGAAGCTCGACGTAGCTTGGTGGGGAGTGGTGATCGTTCTGAAAGAATACGTACCTATAATTTTCCTCAGGGACGTATGACTGATCATCGTATTAATTTAACTTTGTATAAACTGGATGAAGTAATGCAAGGTGATTTAGCACAAGTGGTTGAGCCTTTGGTAAATGAACATCAGGCGGATCAGTTGGCATCACTTTCAGATAACGAGTAAATTTAGATAACAGGCTAAATTTAGGTAGTGACCGCATCATATTGATCTATTATATGATGTTATAGGTGATACTGATTTTTATTTTTTATGATTGGAGCTGTAAATTTTTATGAATGTTTCTCAAGCATTACAGCTCGCAACTCAAAGACTTCAGCCGCAAAGTGCTAAGACTGATGCGGAATATTTACTTTCTCAAATACTTGAAAAAAATTTCACTTGGCTAAAAACCTGGCCTGACTACCAATTAACTCCTGAACAGGAAAAACAGTATTTAGCTTTGTTGGTTCGTCGTGAGCAAGGCGAGCCTATTGCTTATATAACGGGGGAGCGAGGTTTTTGGACGCTCAACTTGAAAACCAATTCTTCCACTTTAATTCCGCGCACAGAAACTGAGTTATTAGTTGAATTAGCGATTGATTTGTTAAAGCATTCATCTCAATCGAGAGTCTTAGATTTGGGGACAGGAACGGGAGCAATCGCTCTGGCTATTGCGTGTGAGCTAGCACAGGCTGAAGTTTTTGCTTGTGACTTTAATTCGGATGCTGTTGAGTTGGCTCAACAAAATGCTTCTTTAAATCAAATTAGTAATGTGACTATTTTTCAAAGCAATTGGTTTTCAAATGTAAAGAAAAACTCATTTGATTTAATAGTTTCTAATCCACCCTATATTGCTCCAGATGATCAACATTTAACTCAGGGAGATTTGGTTTTTGAGCCAGCAAGCGCTTTAGTTGCACAGGATAATGGACTGGCAGATATCAAACATATTATCGAAACAGCCGTTGAGTTTTTAAAAAACGACGGTTACTTACTGGTTGAGCATGGTTTTGAGCAAGCAAAACAAGTGCGTCAGATATTTCGCCGTAGTGGTTATCAAAATATTCAGACAGTGCAAGATTTATCCGAACAGGATCGGGTCACTCTGGCAAGAAAAACGGGTTAGTTGAATGTTAAGTGATGAACAATTATTAAAATTTAGTCGTCAGATATTGTTGCCAAAAATTGATATTGATGGCCAAGAAAAAATTCTTGCTGCACATGTCATCATTATCGGTTTAGGTGGTCTTGGTTCTCCTGTGAGCTTATATTTAGCAGCGGCAGGGGTTGGTAAAATAACATTGATTGATGATGATCAGGTTGATTTAAGTAATTTACAACGCCAGATAGTGCATGATGTCAATTCAATCGGTATGAATAAAGTCGACTCTGCTAAAAATACTTTGAAAAGGTTAAATCCTGACTGTAAAGTTGAATTGGTAAGTCGAAGACTTGAAAGTGTTGAGTTAACCAAACTGATCGAAAATGCCACATTAGTTGTCGACTGTTGTGACAATTTTGCGACGCGCTTTTTATTGAATAAAATTTGTTTTAAGCAAAAAATCCCTCTAGTTTCAGGTGCTGCTATTCGTTGGGAAGGACAGTTATCCACTTACACGATGCAGCCTCAAACGCCATGTTATCGTTGTTTATATGAAGATGATGTTTCTAATGATGAGAGTTGTGCGCATAATGGTGTTGTTGCTCCTTTAGTCGGGGTAATTGGTTCTATGCAAGCTATGGAAGCGATTAAAGTTATTTGTAATGTTGGGGAAGTCGCTAGCGGGCGCTTATTGATTTTTGACGGGCTCGATATGCAATGGCGCACCATCAAGTTTAAACAAAGACCTGATTGCCCAGTTTGTGGATAATTGCCGTTTTCACAAACTCTGAGCGGCTACCCCACAAGAAATTTAGACTTACATATAATTTAGTTGACTTGCGCTGTTATCACTTGTGCACAAGCTGTTGCCGGTTTATATCGTGACATGGGTTTGGTGATTGGTTTGCTTAAACCTATACCGACCCAATCACCTTCAACGATATGATCAGCGCGTAAGTTGAGAGGATAAGCTATAGCTTGTTCTCCTTCAGTGCGAAACACTTTTACTTCTCCATAGCTCACTGTGTGATGAGGCTGTTGATCTTGAGAAAAGTAAATTTTTAAGTTT
>JAUIHB010000045.1 GCA_030432465.1 Gammaproteobacteria bacterium | reverse complement strand
CTACGAGGTATGACATTATTTTTTTCAGAAAAACTTGAATGCCACCATTGCCACGGCGGCTTTAATTTTACTCAGTCAACTTTCCATCAGAAGCAACTACTCAACCGTAACCCTTTTCATAACACTGGACTTTACAATATTGAAAATGAAAAGGGCTATCCAGAAATCGATAAAGGACTAGCAGAAATAACCTTAACAACTGGAGATGATGGAAAGTTTCGAGCTCCAACGCTAAGAAACATTGCTCTGACCGCGCCATATATGCATGATGGCAGCATTCAAACATTGCCAGAAGTTATTGACTTTTATGCTTCCGCTGGGCGCAATATTCTGAATGGAAACAAACAGGGAGATGGTCGCAACCATCCTACGAAAAGTGCTTTTGTTAAAGGTTTTGAGTTGACCCCAGAAGAAAAGGATGACTTGCTCTCTTTTTTAAATGCACTAACAGATGAGCACTTTATCACCAACCCTGATTACTCAAATCCTTTCAAAAAATAAAGGTAAAAGATTAGGGGAGTTTAAGACAATAATGTCACCAATCGATTGTTTCCCGACTGTAAGACCTGAGATATTCCTCGATTAAGTCGGGATAAAAGATCATAGCTGACTTCTCCTTTATTCCACTTTGTCACACAAATATTAATAATAAGTCCTTCTGAGATTAACTCGTCATTATCACCGTCAATAAATGACAAAACACTCGAACGTCTTAAAATACGGGTTGCTAATCCGATGGCTTCCTGAATTTGAGTTTCTGGACATGCCAGTACGTAAGAGTAAGTATCAAGTTGCTCTATTTTATCTAGCGAGCGGGCTTCATGACACAACAAATTAAATAGTTGTTCTCGTTGTACGGCAGGGTTCTGCAGCCATTGATTTCTAGGTAACTTTTTTTCTATCTGAACAAGAAAAACGGATAAGGCAGTACCTCGTTTACGTGCTTTTTCAACTTCTCGCTCTAAGCGACTCAAAACAGCACAACGTTCAACTGTATCAGCTACAATTTCTTCTTTAATTATTTTTGCACGTTCACAGTCATTACTATTATTATCTCGGATTCCGTTATTATTTTTATATTCTTCATCAAACACAGATTCAGATAACGTTACTGACGACAAACGATTAATTCGTTTGTTTTTTAATCTAAAAAGTATACTGACTAAAAGTGCTAGAGCGATGATTTCTATTGTCTGATAAGACAAAAAATTGATTTCGCTTTGAATATTTAATCGATCACTCGGTGAAGCGTAAACAAACAAACTAGACGCAAACAATGAACTTATCGTGACGATGGCTAACGGTCTGATTTTGTGTTTTTTTGTTGGTTTTACTGACATATTCAACTTCGACTGTTTTTGTTGTTTTTATTTTTTGATAGTAGTCTTAATACTTTAATCAGTTTATTACATAGTGTGATCAAGTTTCCTATTTCAATCACATATTAATCTCAGATTTGATATAACCACAAATACCAAAATAAAAACAGTAAAAAATAACCATTTTATTTTTTAAAACATTGTTCTTTAATACCTCTTCCTAATTAATATATTTGTTACTCTCTAAAGCTGATTATAAAAGATATCTAAAAAGTACATTTGTTACCATCATTCTTCATGATCTAATAAAAACTGATAGATTAAATTTTTCTTATCACCATACATTTCTGAGGCAATTTTAGCCGCTTGTTTACCTGGCAAATGAGTTTTTAACAGTAATGCTAATTGCTTGGTATTATCACCCAGTAGTGATGTCTGCTTTTGAGCGCCTTTGATCATCAATACAAATTCACCACGGCTTTGGTTCTTATCTTCGTCAAAAATAAGCAGAACTTCCGCGACTGTACCTTGAATAATAGTTTCAAACGTTTTGGTTAATTCTCGAGCAACCACAATCTCTCTCTCCATCCCATAGGTTTTTCCCACATCAACTAAACAATCATAAATGCGGTGAGAAGACTCATAAAAGACCAGTGTTGCTGTTTCCTGCTCCAGAGAAAGAAGTTTATTCTGACGCGCATTAGATTTTGCAGGCAAAAAACCTTCAAACAAAAATCGATCCGTTGGCAACCCTGCGATAGATAACGCAGCAATAAGTGCACAAGGCCCAGGAATAGCAATAACTTTGTGATTTAAGCGTCGCAGCTCATGGACTAAAGGATAACCGGGATCACTAATTAACGGTGTCCCAGCATCGGAAACCAATGCAATGGATTCCCCTCGTTCTAAACACTGAACTATGAAGTCCATTTTTTGTCTTTCATTGTGGTCATGCAGCGAAAAACATGGAGTATCTGCGTCAATATGCGATAATAGTTGTTTCGTTCTGCGGGTATCTTCAGCGGCAATTCTGTCCACATTAGCTAAAATGTGGCGCATTCGTTCACTGATATCACCCAAATTTCCAATTGGCGTGGCAACCACATACAATACACCATGATTTTGCTCAGTTTTATTAGGTTGGGAATTCATTCACACTCTTTTATGGTTTAATGTTTATAGTAAAGTAAATTCGCGGTTAACGATTCGCGCTTTATTTATAACTTGGAGTTTCAAAAGATAATGATTAATTATTTCACTCAAGGCAACAAAATTATTTTAATCGCCCTGATTGCACTAATTTTACAAGCTTGTGATCCTAGCGGCCCAAGCAGCCGAAACCGAGCACAAAATAATGCTCAAAATCTGGAACACATTCTCAAACAAGCAGCACAAGCACCTGTCGGTCAAAAAAGCGCATTATATGTACAAGCAGCAGGTTTGTTAATCTTAGAGCAGCGTTTTGAAAAAGCCCAAGAAATACTCATACATGTCGATCAACAAATGTTAACACCATTGCAGATGCAAGACTTTCACTTATTCCACGGAGAAACCTTGCTTGCATTGGGAGCAACTGAGGCTTCACTTAATCAATTTAAGAGCATTACTCAAATTTCAATGAAGCCTATTGAATGGCAAATACGTTACGCACAAAGCTTGTCAGATAGTTATTTAGCTAATAATAATTATTTTGAAGCGGCAAAATTAAGAATTGAGTTGGATGATCTCATTAGTGATCCTGAGCAGCTAAAATCCAATAATGAAAAAATTTGGCAAGCACTTAACAAAATTGAAACTGACTTTTTGGTTCAACTAAAATCAGATTTTAATACACAAAGAGTTAATGGTTGGCTTGAAATTGCTTATATCAATAAACGATGGGGCTACCACCCAGAAAAACTGTTAAGTGAAATTGATACTTGGAAAAAACGCTATCCACTCCACCCTTCATCAATCCACCAGCCTGAGGTTTTACAAAAAGCAGCCTCAGCCGAAGAGTACACACCATCTAAAATAGCCATCTTGTTGCCTCTGAGCGGTAAACTTGGCTCTTACGGTAAGATGATCCACGATGGTATCGTAGCAGCGCATTATCAAACAGAACAAGCAGACTTATCTCCGCAACTAGCATTTTATGATACAGCACGCAATTTATCAGCACTTACCCCCTACCAACAAGCTATTGCTGAAGGCGCTGATTTCATTTTAGGTCCACTAACTAAAGATGCAATTGAAAGTATTCTAAAACAGGAATCTCTTAATATACCAATGCTTGCGCTTAACAGACTTGAGGATAATCAATTTAACCATCCGAATGTTTTTCAGTTTGGGTTACCTATTGAAGATGAAGCAATCCAAGCAGCACATTATGCTTATGAAAAAGGTTTTAGAAAAGCCATAGGTTTTCTTCCTGCCAACAGCACAGGAGTGAGAGCTGAAGAAGCTTTTCAAAAAACCTTTGAAAAACTTGGCGGTGAACTTATTCATGTTGAAAAATACAAAGAAATCGCACAATTAAAGTCTAAAGTCCAACAACTATTACGAGTGGACAGTAGTATTTATCGTAAAAAAGAGCTGGAAAAGTTGCTAGGCAGAAATTTAGAATTTGAAATGCGTCGACGACAAGACACAGATTTTATTTTCATGATTGCACGTCCTGACGAAGGACGTCGAATAAAGCCTTTTATACGATACTACTTCGCACACGACTTGCCAGTTATTTCAACATCATCGATTTATTCTGGTAAAAAAGATCCAAAAACGGACATTGATCTCAATGGCATCGAATTTACCGATATCCCATTATTACTTAGCGAGTTACCAGCGTTCGTAGAAAGTCGCGAAAATCTTGCGCAAGTACTACCTTCTGCACTAGATGCACGCGGACGTTATTTTGCATTAGGTTATGATAGTTATAAAATTTTAAGCCAGTTAACAATATTACAAGCCTTTCCAGAGTATCGCTGGAGTGGTTTAAGTGGAGAGTTAGGCGTCGATCAAAACGGACTTGTGCATCGCTTTTTAACTTGGGCTCAGTTCCAGAACGGTGCCCCTAAAGTCACCAAAGAACGTGAAATTAAAGAACTCAGCTCACAAAAAATGCCAGAACCATCAGATGTTACTCGTGTGACGGGGTTAAACGCCAATTAACTGGAATTATTTTGTTTAATTTAAATAATAAACGTGATTTTGGAAACAAATTCGAAAGCTTTGCCAGAGAAAAAATAGAACAAGCAGGTTGTCGAATAATAGCAACAAATTATGCTTGTAAGCTCGGCGAAATAGACATTATTGCAAAAGATAAAGAACATATCATTTTTGTCGAAGTCAGATACCGAAAAACGGCTGCATATGGAGGCGCAATAGCCAGTGTGGATTATAAAAAACAGCAAAAAATAATCAAAAGTGCAAGCTTATATTTACAACAGAATAAGCTGACAAATAAAGCCATGTGCCGCTTTGATGTTTTTGCCGTTACTGGACAAACAAATAATTTACACTTCGAATGGATTAAAGATGCGTTTAACGCATAGCTTTTTGAAACAGTCCTATTTATTAAGGCTCTATCATGATTGAACGAATTCGTAATTGTTTTACCGAAAGTATTCAAACCAAAATTGCAGCAGCAGATGTTCTGCCAGAAAGAATCGCTAAAGCAGCCGAATTAATGGTTTCCACTTTACTCAATGGCGGGAAGATTTTAACTTGCGGCAATGGTGGTTCAGCTGGAGATGCTCAGCATTTTTCTTCAGAAATGCTAAATCGATTTGAAAGAGAACGGCCTCCTCTGCCTGCAATAGCTTTAACCACAGATACCGGCACAATGACAGCAATAGGGAATGATTATAGTTTTAACGAAATTTTTTCAAAACAAGTCAAAGCATTAGGACAGCCAGGAGATATTTTGTTAGCATTTTCAACTAGTGGTAACTCTCAAAATGTTATCGAAGCTATGCGCGCAGCTTTAGCAAAAGATATGTTAATTATTAGCTGTACCGGAAAAGATGGCGGCGAAATGGCTGGGCTAATGGGGCCTACCGACGTAGAAATTAGAGTACCGTCAAATAGCACCGCAAGAATTCAAGAAGTTCATTTAGTAGTAATCCATAGCCTTTGTGATTTAATTGATAGCACTTTGTTTGGAGAAGAAAAATGAAACAATTCAGTTTATATTTATTGTTAGCAAGCTGTTTAATTTTAAATGGCTGTAGCGGATTAATTGTTGCAGGAGCTGCTGGTGGTGCTGTCGCATCACAGGATCGAAGAACGGTTCCAACGCAATTAGAAGATGAAAACATCGAATTAAAAGCGCTTAAAGCATTGTTTAAAGATGACGAACTATGGAATGATACCAACATTAGCGTTATCAGCTACAACACCATTGTTCTGGTTATTGGACAAGCGCCTACCGCAGCACTAAAAGACAGAGCAACCGCAGAAATCAACCGCGTAGCTAAAGTCCGTAAGGTACATAATCAAATTCGAGTAGCGGCACCTATTTCATTTTTTGCGAGGCGCAATGATGAATATTTAACCACAAAAATAAAATCCGCGATGCTGTTTGCATCAGACTTTCCTTCAGCCAAAATTAAAGTTGTTACCGAAAATGGTGAAGTCTTTTTAATGGGATTAGTTACTCAAGAAGAAGCTAACAAGGCTGTTGATATTGCTCGCAATGTTGACGGCGTAACCAAAGTTATTAAAGTGTTTGAGTTAATTGAAAATTAATCAATAAAATACTCAAAATATTGCGGCAGTAAAAAACTAAATATTTGCGTTTGATAAAGCCTAAACTTACATGGCTTTATCAAACTCAGCGCTAAATACTTAAGTTAAAAAAATTTAGTTCATTAAAAAGGATTTAATACAAATTATTTAATCAACTTCAAGTGTGAACCTTTTTTGGCTGGCTTACTTTCTGATGCTTTTGATTCAGACGACAACTTTGACTCAGATTTAGAGTTGTGATTTGAACGTGGTGCCTCAAAAGATGACTCATCTTTGATATTTGCTTGCGAGCTATCGTTTTCCCCTTCTAACTCATCTTCCGCTGGTGGAAACGCCATACCTTGTCCATTTTCTTGAGCATAAACAGCAAGTAATGCAGCCATTGGCACATAAATACTCCTTGGCTGTCCAGCAAAACGAGCGTTAAAAGATATCGCATCATTATCAGCCAACCAATTCTGAACTGCTGATGGATTAATATTTAATACAATCTGGCCATCTTTAATATGCTCTTGAGGAACTTCTACTCCCACTACCTTCGCGTCAACTAAAATATGGGGAGTTGCGTCGTTATCCAATAACCAGTCCAAAATAGCTCTAAACAAATACGGTTTGTTGGAAGTGTAAGGTAGTGGTTGCATAGTAATTACTTAATCTCTCAATTCTCTTTCTGAATCTGTCAGGCTAGCTTGGAACGAATCACGTTCAAATAATAAATCCATATAGCTCAACACTTCTTTTGCACCACGACCTGTCAATGTAATTCCCATTGCAGGCAACCGCCACATAAGTGGAGCTAAGCAACAATCAATTAAGGAGAACTCTTCGCTTAAAAAGTAAGGCGTTTCATTAAAAACTGGCCCTAAAGTTAACAAGCTTTCTGTTAATTCTTTACGTGCCTTTTCTGCTTCCTTTTCTTTTCCGTTTAAAGTGCCTTGCATTAAACTATACCAATCTTTCTCAACACGATGCATCATTAGTCTGGATCGTGCACGAGCAACAGGATAAACAGGCATTAGAGGTGGATGTGGGAAGCGTTCATCCAAATATTCCATAATAATTGGCGCTTCAAATAAAACCAATTCTCTATCTACTAAAGTAGGCACAGTGTTATATGGATTCAGATCAATTAAATCTTCTGGCGGTTGTTGATTGCTCACAACCTCAATTGTATCGTAATTAACACCTTTTTCAGCTAACACGATACGTACTTGATGACTATATACATCATCTGCACCTGAATACAAAGTCATTACAGAACGTTTGGCTACTGTTGCCATGGAGCTTTCTCCGTTTTAAAAAAGTGAGTCGGCGGAACTATCAGCTGCTCACTTCAGTTAAATGAATACCAATGAGGGATAATTAATGGATATCTTTCCAATACTCTTTCTTAAGCAAATAGGCAACACACCCAAACCCAAGAATAAATAACAATACCCAAATACCTAAGCGTTGACGTTCACGTTTAATTGGCTCAGCGACATAATCTAAAAAGTGAACTAAATCAGCCATAGACTGATTAAACTCTTCAGGAGACAATTTACCTTCTTTTACTAAAGAAAAATATTCTCCAGCAGCTGAAAGTGTTTTTAATTCTTCCTCAGCAACATGAATACTTTCTTGAGCTTTTTCTATCTTCTCAGACAAACCTTCGGCGGTTGAGCCTTCTTCAAGCAACTTGCGTGTCGCAGCGATATCAGCTTTAGCCATTTCAATAGTGTTTTCTAAACCCTTCACTTTGTCCGTCTTTGTCTGAATCCCCTGCATGGTTTCAAGTACATGCGGCATACCAACATCTTTAAATACCGAATTATTCATGCCATAAGGACGAGACTCATCTTGATAAAAAGCACGCATATAATTATATAGCCAATCAGTTCCCCGCGAGCGAGCAATCAGAGACAAATCTGGTGGCGCAGTACCAAACCAGTTTGCGGCAGATTTTTCTCGCATAGTATTGGTCATCAAATCACCAATTTTTGCATCAGAAAAAATGATGTTTTCCAACATAGCCTCATCTGAAATCTCTAAATCTTTTGCTGTTCTGTTGTATCGCTGAAATGACAATCCATGGCAGCCCAAGCAGTTGTTTGTATAAACCTGTAAACCTCGCTGCATCGAGATGGTTAACGCATCTCCTGATAATTTAGGCAGTTTATCGTGAGGTAAAACCAAGCCTTCTTCCGCGGCGGTCAATGAAAGAGACAAACACGCCGTTAAAATCATTATTATCTTTTTCATTAGTGCGTTACCCTCTCTGGAACAGGTTTAGTCGCTCCCCATCGGCTCCACCAAGGCATCAATAGGAAGAATGCAAAGTAGTAAACAGTCGCGATTTGTGCCACCAAAGTACGCATTGGCGTCGGCCCTTTCATGCCAAGATAACCAAGTATCACAAACGCTACAACAAACAATGCCAACCAAAGTTTAAAACTCCAGTGCTTATAGCGAATTGACTTGACTTTACTTCGATCCAACCAAGGCAGAAAGAACAAAATAATCAATGACGCAGCCATAGCAATAACACCAAGTTGTTGATCAGGTACGGCACGTAGCACGGAATAGAAAGGTGTGAAATACCACACAGGAGCGATATGCGCAGGCGTTTTCAATGGGTCAGCCGGGGTAAAGTTAGGTGGCTCAAGGAAAAATCCGTTCATTTCAGGCGCGAAGAAAATAATCAAACAAAAAATAAACAAGAAACCAGCAACACCAACAATATCTTTTACTGTGTAGTAAGGGTGGAAAGGAATTCCGTCTAGAGGAATACCATTTTCATCTTTATATTTCTTAATTTCTATACCGTCAGGGTTATTAGAACCAACTTTATGCAACGCTACCAGATGCAAGAAAACCATCAGTAACAAGGCCATAGGTAAGGCAACCACATGGAGAGCGAAGAATCGATTCAACGTTGCGCCTGATATAATGAAATCACCACGAATCCATTCAGTAATGTCAGCCCCGTAATATGGAACAGCACTAAATAAATTAATGATTACCTGCGCACCCCAATAAGACATATTACCCCAAGGTAATAAATATCCCATGAAAGCTTCAGCCATGAGCAAAACAAAAATAATCATACCAAACAGCCAGACTAGCTCACGGGGTTTTCTAAATGAACCGTAAATTAAGCCACGGAACATATGTAGATAAATCACAACAAAAAAGGCTGACGCACCGGTTGAGTGCATATAACGAAGCAACCATCCCCAATCAACATCTCGCATGATAAATTCGACTGAGCGATAAGCTTCTTCGCCAGAAGGTGTATAATTCATAGTTAACCAGATACCGGTTAAGATTTGGTTAACCAACACCAGTAAAGCTAAAGAGCCAAAAAAGTACCAGAAATTAAAGTTTTTAGGTGCGTAGTATTCGGCGATATGTTCATTCCAGACTTTTGTCGCAGGAAACCGCTCATCTACCCATTGCATCAATTGAGCCATCTTAGTCATTATGCAGCCCCCTCATCAACACCAATTAATATATTGTCATCGTTTATATAAGAATAGGGAGGAACTTCCAAGTTTTTAGAAGCAGGTACTCCTGAAAAAACTCGGCCGGCTAAATCAAAACGAGAACCGTGACAAGGACAAAAGAAACCACCGCCCCACTCGACTTCTGTTTCTTTTTTGTGCTGAGGAACACATCCCAAGTGAGTACAGATACCAACAAGTACCAACACATCAGGACGAATAGAGCGAATGACTGTGTCAACATACTCAGGCTGCTGCTCTGCATTTTCTGACTGAGGATCCTTCAATTGTTGTGCGGTATTTTTCAAAGAATCAATCACAGCCGAACTACGCTTTACCACAAATACCGGCTTACCACGCCATTCAACTTTAACCATTTGGCCTTCTGCCAACTTATTTAACGGTACTTCAACTGGCGCTCCGGCAGCCTGTGCTTTTGCACTTGGCTTCCAGGAACCCAAAAAAGGAACAGCTATAAAGCCAGCTCCCACGGCTCCAACGGCAGTCGTTGCAAGCGTTAGGAAACGACGCTTGCCGTTATCTACACCTTCATTACTCATTCGGAAAGTCTCCCCATCGACCAGTAATATTTATACAAAAAAACAGTTATTGCTTCAGCTTATTTATGCGATTTTAATACACTTAAAAGAATGCCAAATAAGCATATAAATAGGATTTGCGGCAAGATCATAAAGAATAAGCTCAAATAATACAAGGAATTGCCAATTTTTGTTTCTATCTAATTGATATATAAAGTGATTTATTTTTATGAACACAAATTTACCTTGCTTTGTATCAGCAAAACAATGCCCCTTCCAGCAATAGGCAAGGTTCAATGAGAGATTATTTTTACTCAGTCCCAAAAATAACAACAAAATTGGCAAGGTTGCACAGTTATGATATTACTATAGCAACGCACTTCTCTTGTCTTTTGGTTCATCTATATCAAGCGAGAAATTCTATTGTTAAAACTTAAAATAGGTCCTGCTATATTGGTGACTGCCGCATTTATTGGGCCAGGAACCGTTATTACTGCAAGCTTGGCTGGTGCTAATTATGGCTATGCCTTACTGTGGGCTTTACTTTTTTCTATTATAGCCACCATTATATTACAAGAAATGGCAGCTAGATTAGGCTTGGTAACTCAACAAGGACTCGGCGAAAACTTGCACCAATTAATCTCTCAGCCATTAATCAAGTGGCTAATGCTTGGCTTGGTCGTTTGCGCTATTGTTATCGGTAATGGCGCTTACCAAAGTGGTAATTTAATGGGAGCGAGCTTAGGTATGCAAAGCTTATTGCCAGATCTTTTCCAACAAACCTCAGGCGATAGTTTCAATATTTGGCCAAGTATAATTGGACTTATCGCTTTTCTATTAATGTGGGGTGGACATTATAAAACGATAGAAAAATCCCTAGTCATTTTAGTCGTAGTCATGAGCTTGGCTTTTCTATTCACTTTTTTGCTCAGTAAACCCGATATTTACGCGCTATTTTCTGGGTTACTCATCCCTACAATTCCAACAGGTGCAAGTCTCACCGTGATTGCATTAATTGGCACCACTGTTGTTCCCTACAACTTATTTTTACATGCATCTAGCGTTAAACAAAAATGGCAATCTGCAGAGCAGCTACCACAAGCCAGACGTGATATTTTTATTTCCATTCCTATCGGAGGTCTGATATCAATCGCTATTACAGCAACCGCCGCTTCTGCATTTTTTGGTCAACAACTTGAATTACACAGTGCAGCAGACTTAGCCCCTTCTTTACAACCGTTATTAGGTAACTGGGCTCCCATATTTATGGCGCTTGGGTTGTTTGCCGCAGGTATCTCTTCGGCAATCACAGCACCACTTGCAGCAGCATTTGCTTTGGCTGGAGTGTTAAAATTCTCAGCAAATTTAACTAATCGCTCATTTAAGTTTGCTTGGATAAGCATTTTACTTATTGGGGTAGTTACTGCAAGCTTAGGCTTTAAGCCCGTAAATGTTATATGGTTTGCACAAATCGCTAACGGTATATTACTCCCTGTTATTTGTGCATTTTTATTGTGGGCAATGAATGCCAGTATACTGGGTCAATATCGCAATTCTATTTTGCAAAACTGTTCAGGTGCTTTTATTTTTATTGTCACATTGGCCCTTGGTGCAAGAAGCCTTATGTCTGCCTTTGGTATGCTTTAACTTTGCTGATATATTTGTACCATAACTAAAACAATATTAATCCCGATGGATATTTAAATTAAATATTGAGATAAAAATTATGAGTTTGCATCACTCCTCGCCTCAGAAAAATATTAGTAAGGTTGATGTCAACTGTGATTTAGGTGAAGGAAGTCATATTAGTGATTGCCACAAAGACGCAAAACTAATGCCTTTTATAACTCGCTGCAATATTGCCTGCGGTGAACATGCTGGCAATGATGATATTATGCAACGAACCTTACTTAGTGCTAAAAAGCTAGACATAATCGCTGGTGCTCATCCGGGTTACCCAGATAAAAAAAATTTTGGTCGACAAAGCCTCGATATACCTTTTTCAGAATTAACAAGCTCCCTTTACCAGCAAGTGAGTAAACTCATTCATTATGCTAGTGTCATCGATATAAAACTTGATCATATTAAACTTCATGGGGCGCTATATAACGATGTTGAACAGTCACCAAAATTAGCACAAAAAATAACAGCGTTTTTTCAAGAAAATTTTTCAAGTTTAAAGTTAGTTGGTCTTTCTGGTGGAGCATTACAAAGTGCAGCGCAAAAACTTAAAGTCAAATTTATCAGTGAAGGTTTTATGGATCGTGCTTATCAAAGCAATGGTTATTTGATTCCTCGTTCGCAACCAAATTCAGTTCATGATAACCTTGAAACAATTGTCGATCAGGCTCTCGCTATTGCAACCCAAAAGCCATTTAAAACAAATAGTGGCGAATTTATAAAATTACAGGCAGACACTATTTGTCTCCACGGCGACAGACCTGACGCCCGTATTATTGCTCGTAATCTGTTTTATAAATTACAACAACTGGGATTTACCTTAACATGAGCACAACATATCAAGAACCAATTCCTTACAATATATTAGCTAATGGAGACAGTGCGTTAACAATAGAATTCGAATTTCCTATTGGTGAAACTCTTAGTCGGAAAATATATATTTTGGCCAATATGTTAGAAAAACAACTCGGTAACGATCTACTAGAAATTATTCCTGCTTATCAAAACTTAACAGTGGTTGTTGATTTGACTAAAATTTCTCTCAACATGCTTGAAAAGTCATTGACAAAAATATTACAGCAACCATTACCAGAAAAAAATTTTCCTTCAAAGCTAATCCAGATTCCCGTTTGTTATGGTGGTCAATTTGGGGCGGATATAGAATATATTAGCGAAAAAAATAATTTATCAATCAATGAACTGATTCAACTTCACTGCCAACCTCAATATTTAGTGCATATGCTTGGCTTTACTCCAGGATTTTTATATCTGGGAGGACTTAACTCAAAACTATTTTGTTGTAGAAAATCCACACCCGCCATCAAAGTTTTAGCTGGCAGCGTAGGTATTGGCGGCGAGCAAACTGGCATTTATCCACAAGCAACGCCAGGCGGCTGGCAAATTATTGGCCGAACGCCAAAACGATTATTTACCCCGCAAAATGAAAAGCCATTCATCGCCCAACCTTTAGATAAAATCGAGTTCATTGCAATTAACGAGTCTCAATTTAAGTCACTTAACGAGTATCCCGAATGAGTATCCGATTTATCACATCTGGACTACAAACTAGTCTGCAGGATTCTGGAAGATCAGGTCAAATGCAAAATGGTATTGCCCGTTCAGGAGCAATGGATAATAGTGCATTACAAATAGCTAATTGGCTTGTTTCCAACTCACTTAATGCACCTGCAATCGAAATAACACTGACAGGGCCCAAAATCGAATTTCTGGCTAATATGAGCATTGCAATTGCAGGCGCTGAGTTTGAATTATTTCTAAATGGTAATATGGTTTTCAACAATGAAGTCATTTCAGTAAAAAAAGGGGATCTGTTAGAATTTGATAATAGAGTTAATGGTGCACGAGCTTATCTAGCCTTTTCGGCAGATGTAGACCTAACCAACTTACTTAATAGTTTTTCTACTAACCTAACAGCACAGTTTGGTGGCTTTAAAGGAAGAGCTTTTCAAAAAAATGATCATTTACCACTTAAAAACTTTCGCTCTCCGCCAACCAAAATATTGCCAACTTCACTGAAAACATATTATAGCGGTAATTACTTGTTTCGCTGTGTAAAATCAGTCGAAAGCGAATGGTTTGAAGCCCCACAATGGCAACAGTTTTTTTCTCAAGCTTTTCAGGTTTCTGCAAAATCAAATCGCATGGGAATACGTTTGTCTGGCACAACACTAAAATTATTAGACATGCCCCAAATCAAATCAGGAGGAGTGGTTCCTGGAAGTATTCAAATACCAGCGAGCGGAGAACCAATTATTGCCGCCGTTGATGGGCAAACGATTGGAGGCTACCCTAGAATTGCCAATGTTATTTCTTGTGATTTAGACTTGTTGGGTCAGCTTGTACCAGATGATAAAGTTAATTTTGTTTATATTGAACGAAAACATGCACTCACTCTTTATCAAAAAAAATTAACTCATTTGAAAACATTAATCAATGATTAATGCTTGTTAAATAAGAAATAAAGAACGCCGTTTTAATTTTTAGCGTAACGGTACAGCGGATCTTTCATCTTGTAGCAAACACTTTTCTATTAGCCCATTTAAAAACTGGCAGTTTTTTCATTTTTGTCTCAATACTTAATTAACTCAATGTTATTTCACACAACATTATCTAGCTTGAAATTGAACAAAAAAATCAATGCCTGCAATGTTTGCTCTTAATATTGCCCTCTCCTTTGGCCTGATAATCAGGCAATATCGGTCGAATATGGCAAATCATTAAGCAGACAGATATACTGAAGATGTCGTTAAAAGAATATGAGTATTTACTTCAACACACGTCCTGCTTGTATGATAAGCAAGATTTGGTAAGGCAATCAACGAGGGGTAAAGTTAGCCTTATTCACAAACGGAACCAAAAAAATTGTATTGGCATACCAGACAACATCAGGGCAGCCTATTTCCAGAAATAACGACTATAGTTTGATACGACAGCCGCAGGAGATACATTTACGCGCAAAAAAACGCCTCCGTAAGGAGGCGTTTTAGTAAGCAAAACCTTGGGGAGGGGCTGTCCCCCAATAGTATCTTAACGCTTAGAGAATTGTGGCTTCTTACGTGCTTTATGTAAGCCAACTTTCTTACGCTCAACAGCACGTGCATCACGAGTAACATAACCCGCTTTACGCAATGTTGGACGCATCTCTTCATCATAATCCATCAACGCTCTTGTAATACCCAAGCGAATAGCACCCGCTTGACCTGTATCGCCGCCACCTTTAACAGTAACGTAAGCATCGAATTTTTCAACAGTTTCAGTCAATTCAAGAGGCTGACGCACAACCATTCTTGAAGTTTCACGACCAAAATACTCATCTAAAGGCTGTTGGTTAACGATAACGTCGCCTTTACCTGGACGTAGAAAAACTCGTGCAGTTGAGCTTTTACGACGACCTGTTCCGTAATATTGTGTATTAGACATTATTATTCACCAATTAAATATTAAGTTCTTTAGGTTGTTGTGCCTGATGCGAATGCTCAGGACCAACAAAAACCTTGAGTTTACGTAGACAAGCACGACCCAACGGATTAGATGGGATCATACCCTTAACTGCATTTTGCAAAATGCGCTCAGGTGCTTTATCGCGTAATTTACCTAAGGTAATTCCACGGATACCACCGGGATAACCTGTATGGTGGTAATAAGTTTTAGCTGCTTCTTTGTTACCAGTTACGGCAATCTTCTCAGCATTAACAACAACGATATAATCGCCAGTATCAACATGAGGTGTATATTCAGCTTTGTGCTTGCCGCGTAAGCGACGAGCAATTTCAGTGGCCAAACGGCCAAGTGTTTTTCCAGATGCGTCTACAACGTACCAATCACGTTTTACAGACTCTGGTTTTGCACTAAAAGTTCTCATTATTAGCTCCAGTTTTTTGGCTTTGCTTATGCCTGCTAATCAATCATACAGTCAAAAAAGAGCGCGAATTTTACAGAAACGAGGGCTTTGACACAACCTATTTCGATTAAAAATCGTAACTTTCTCGTCATTTTGACGGTATTTTTGCTATTTAATGACAGGTATAAAACTTCACCCCTTTAAATTAAGGGGTTTAGTGGTGCAAGAGAATAACAAAATTTTTAAAATAATGCTTTATTTCCCGCTATTTCTACGTTAAAAAGCACAACAGCGTAATGCTTTATGAACCAGATAGGGCTATTATCTGGTTTTGTAATCACAAAAACTTAACTTTCTAGGAATCAACATGGCAGCGAAAAAACAGAAAACCATTAAAGAAAGATACACTAAAACACAAATTTTGACTGAAATAGCAGAGTCGACAGAGCTTAGTAAAAAACAAGTTGGCGCAGTCTTGGATGAATTATCAGATTTGATTGATCGCCATATCAAAAAACGCGCTTGTGGAGAGTTTGTATTACCTGGTTTGTTGAAAATTACGACAGTTAAGAAAAAAGCAACTAAAGCCCGTAAAGGTATTAACCCTTTCACCGGCGAAGAAACAATGTTTAAAGCTAAACCAGCATCAACTCAAGTAAAAGTAAGACCACTGAAAAAAATGAAAGATATGGCTGCCAACTAAGTCATTTTCTTGTGCCTCTCGTAACAATGACGTGAGGCACAAAATCAGTTTTCAAGATTGCCTTCCCCCACCTTAAGGCAAATGCTCTTTCGCTAGATATTCATGAGACTGCATTTCCTGTAAGCGACTGAGAGTTCGCTTGAATTCAAAGCTTAACTGTCTTCCTTGATATAACTCTTCAAGTTCTGTTTCCGCAGTAATCATTAATTTAACATTCCGCTCATAAAACTCATCAACCAAACTAATAAAGCGCCTCGCGGCAGCGGCATCTTTTTCAGAAAGTTGGGGAATTTCACTCACCATAACAGTATTGTAACAGCGAGATAGTTCAATATAATCGGTATGACTACGCGCAGTCTCACAAATGTCACTAAATTTAAACCAGACGACCCCTTCAGCACAGCGCTGTGTTTGTATAAGACGATGTTCTACTTCAATTTGGTAACCCGCTATTTTTTCCTCTGTAGCAAGTTGATCAAAGCTATTATTCAGGTTATCGATAGCAGCTTGATCGTGAGGTGTATGAAAAATATCAGCCTGTTCTAAAGTTCGTAAGCGATAATCGATACCACTATCAACATTAACCACCGCTGTATGCTGTTGAATCAAGCGGATAGCGGGCAAAAATCGCTCTCGCTGTAAGCCGTTCCAATACAGCTTTTCAGGTGGAATATTCGATGTAGCAACCAGAGTCACCCCTCTGGCAAATAGTGCTTCAAATAAACCACCCAATAGCATTGCGTCGGTAATATCACTCACAAAAAACTCATCAAAACAAATCACACAAGTTTTCTCTGCAATATTATCAGCAATCTTCAATAATGGATCTCTTTGGCCTTTATTAGTTTTAAGTTGCTCATGCAACTGATGCATAAATCGATGGAAGTGGAGCCGCATTTTATTTTCAAAAGGTAACTGCTCATAAAACAAGTCCATTAGAAATGTCTTGCCACGCCCTACCCCACCCCAAAAATAAAGCCCGGT
>JAUIHB010000370.1 GCA_030432465.1 Gammaproteobacteria bacterium | reverse complement strand
TCAAGGCCCAGCCTCTGCTCCTCGGCATCACCAAGGCATCGCTGCAGGCCGAGTCGTTCCTCTCGGGCGCGAGCTTCCAGGAGACCACCAAGGTGCTCACCGAGGCGTCGCTCAAGGGCGCCATCGACACCCTGCAGGGTCTCAAGGAGAACGTGCTTCTGGGTCACCTCATCCCGGCCGGTACGGGTAGCCCCCACTATCAAGATACCCAAGCCTTGGCCGCGGAAGATGCGAGCCAAGATTTCTCAGAAGAATTGGAAATTGGTGAGTCGTTAACAACTCATAGAAGAACAGTAACAGAGGCAGATATAGTCAACTTTGGCTGCTTATCTGGTGATCATTTTTATGCGCATTTTGATGAAATTGCAGCTAAAGATTCCTTTTTTGAAAAGCGAGTTGCTCACGGTTATTTTGTTATTTCGGCTGCGGCTGGAATGTTTGTTGATCCGGGGCAAGGACCTGTTATCGCGAATTATGGCATCGATAATTTACGCTTTGTTGAACCTGTTGGTATTGGAGATACCATTCAGGTGAAAATCTCAGTTAAACGTAAAATTAAAAAATCAAAAAAACCAGATGATAAATATCATACCGGTGTTGTTGTGTGGGATGTTGAAGTGATTAATCAGCATCAAGAAGCGGTTGCTATTTATGATATTTTGACATTAGTTGAAAGACAAAACGAAGAGTGATTTTTTCAATCGCGATGATAATCTTTCATTATCATCGCGGTAGATTTTGAGTTATTTATTGTTAATTTGTTCACTGTTTGATTTTGTGTGATGAATCTTGAAAACGTGGTCTGTCTTTTTGAATGTCGTTTAAAGCTTCAACTTGACGCATGCTATCAATAGAGCGTTTAGCCAGGTTTACATATTCCTGTGAACCTTGTGATTTCCAATTTATTTCATCATCACTTAACTGGCGTGCAACTTTTGCTGGGGTACCCATAACCATAGAGCGTGGTTCGCAAGTAAATTTTGCTCGTACAAATGAACAAGCTGCTACCATGGATTCTTCACCAATATGAGCATCATCCATGACGACAGCATTCATACCGATGAGCGAGTTGCGCCCAATACGGCAACCATGAAGAACTGCTGCATGGCCAATGTGACTATAGGGTTCTAAAAAACAGTCTTTATCAGGAAAGCTATGCAAAACACAACAATCCTGAATATTGCTGTGGTGAGAAATATGAATTCTACCAAAATCACCGCGTAAGACTGCGCAAGGACCGATGTAACAGTTTTCTTCAATTATCACATCGCCGATAATTTCTGCGCTGGGATGAACATAAGAGTTGGCTTTGATAACAGGAATAAAATTGTCGATGGCATAAATTGGCACGAGACGCTCCAGGAAAATTGAGTCGTAAATTATTGGTTAAATCAGTGCGAAAGTATTAGCACTATTTGAAATTAGTATAAAATCACTGAACAAATATTTATTAAAAGTATTTTTGAATTGTAATTATCAAAGTATAAATGAGGTATCTAAATGTACCAAACAATAGTTTTAGAAAAAGAAAATGGTGTAGCTAAATTAACTCTGAATCGACCAGATCGTCTGAATAGTTTTAATGTTCAAATGCATCAAGAATTGCAGGCTGCATTAGATGATGTTGCTACGGATCAAGAATCTCGCTGTTTATTAATTACTGGGGCTGGACGTGGCTTTTGTGCTGGTCAGGATTTAAATGATCGCGCAGTAAGTGCCGATGATGAAGCACCTGACTTAGGTATGTCTGTTGAGAAATTTTATAACCCGTTAATTCGTCGAGTGATTAATTTAAAAATGCCTGTGATTTGTGGTTTAAACGGTGTTGCCGCAGGTGCAGGAGCCAGTTTGGTGATGGCCTGTGATATCGTCGTAGCAGCCAAATCAGCTTCATTTATTTTATCTTTTGCCAAGGTAGGGCTAATTCCTGATTCTGGTAGTTCGTGGCATTTTGCTCGAGCAGTAGGCTTACCGAGAGCTAAAGCTATGGCGATGCTAGGTACTAAAGTTAAAGCTGAGCAAGCTGAGCAATGGGGACTTATTTATAAAGTGGTAGATGATGACATTTTGCATGAAGAGACAAATCAGATGGCGCTTTATTTAGCTAAACAACCAACAGAAGCTTTAGCGAATATAAAACAACTTGTGCATACTGCTTTTGATTTTAGTTTAAATGAACAGTTAGAGCGTGAACGTCAGGCTATGCAACATTTAGGACGTAGTCATGATTATAGAGAAGGCGTGGCAGCATTTATGGAAAAGCGTGAACCTGAGTTTAAAGGCAAATGATTCTATCATTGTTTTAAGTGAAAGCTAATGTAGAATGAAAGTTATTTAAAAAATAAATATTAATTTAGAAAAGAAATAGTTTATGTCTAAAGCTCAGCAACTTTTGCAACAAGATCCTGCATCGCAAATGCTAGGTATACAATTGATTAATATTGAGACTGAGTTTTGTCAGGTTGAGATGAATGTATTAGAAACTATGACTAATGGTTATGATATATGTCATGGAGGCTTTGTGTTTACTTTAGCTGATACGGCAAGTGCGTTTGCATCTGCGATTGAAGGTAAGAATGTACTTTCTGCGAGTAACCAGATTGAATACTTAATGGCAGCTAAAAAAGGTGACAAGCTTACTGCTAGCGCAAGAGTAAACCTTAAGACTGGCCGCTATATATTTTGTGATGTGCAAGTGCATAATCAAAATAAAGATCTGGTTGCGCTGCTGAAATCGAAATTAGTTATTCAGTTAGTGCGATGATTATTTTTGTGTAACTTTTGAGTTAAGCGTTTAAATAAAAGGCAAATCAATGAAAAAAGTTTTTATATGTGATGCAGTAAGAACACCGATCGGTCGGTTTGGTGGCTCTTTAGCTGGCGTACGTGCCGATGATTTAGGAGCAATACCCATGAAAGCTTTGATGGAACGTAATCCACAAGTTGCTTGGGAAAATATTGATGATGTTTATTATGGATGTGCGAACCAGTCTGGAGAAGATAACCGGAATGTTGCACGGATGAGTTTACTACTAGCAGGCTTACCTCAGTCAGTACCAGGGGTAACGCTTAATCGTTTATGTGGTTCAGGCATGGATGCAATTGGGACTGCTGCGAGAGCTATTGCGTGTGGTGAGCAATCTTTGGCGATTGCTGGTGGCG
>JAUIHB010000044.1 GCA_030432465.1 Gammaproteobacteria bacterium | reverse complement strand
TTTTTATTTAGAAAATAAAAATGCACAGTTCAATCGAGTCTGAAGAATGAGTGAATGAATATATACACGAATGTATTTCGACGCACTCTTTTTTCCAATGTAGAGTTAATTCTTCAAATAATTAACCCTTTTATATTATGGACTTATCTAAATTATAACAACATAAAGACAATCTCACGGTACAAAACTATGGTGAGTGGCTTTTCTCTAAAAGTATCACATTTTAGAGACGACAACTTGTTGTATGCCTGATAACTTTACTTGATCAGCAACCGCAACCAGTACTTTTGTCGCCGCAAGTTCATGCGCTTGAACCAATACTCCAGCATATTTTGCAGTCGCTTTTGCAGACTCAATATTAGCTCTTAAAGCCCCGAGAGAGATATCTCGGCCTTGAATATTAATAGTTCCAATCTCATCAATGGTAATCAAAAGGGGTTTGACTTGTGTGGGAGTTTGCACTTGGTTGGGGTCGTTTGATGACCAATCGAGTCCATTTTGCTTTACAAAGGTTGTGGTCACAATAAAGAAAATGAGGAGAATAAAAACCACATCCAGCATTGGTGTCATATCAGGCGTGGCGGTTGAGTCTTGCTGCTTTCTTTGACGCATAATCGAATCCTTTTTGTTATTGACCTAAGTCTAATATAGCGTTATGCGATAGATAATTGCAACAAGAAATAACAAAAAGTAGTATTCGAAGTTGTTTAATTAATGGAAAATGTTTCTAATTCTGTTGCCACAACGTGACGCCCATGCACAACCACTTTTCCCAAGTATCGATGCTCTCCTGTCGAAGTAAAGTCAAAATGGTACTCTCTAACTAATTGCCAGCGTTTTTGCTTATCTCGAATAAAAGAGAGTTTATTTTGCACTACTGTATGATCTAAAAACTGAACACCTGCCTCACGACAACGGTGTCGACCTGCTTGAGTTGCAAGTTGTTTAAGCTTCTGAGTATGTGCCCAATAATAAGCTACAAAGCCAAACAATAATAAAGTGATTACTTTTGTCATAAATATGCGAGTCTTTTATGTTAAGAAATCATGAGCTTTGTCATAATTCACTACAACAGATACATCAACAATCTCACGCAAGAGTGCAAATGAATAATTAAAACAAAGCTTCTTTTTCTTTTCAAACAGCCATAAAAAAGGCGACTTTAATAAGTCGCCTTACAAAAACATCAAAACACTATTGGTTAGCTTTAGGCTCTTTAACTACAGTAACTTCACCAGAACCTGCAAGTTTTGCCTGATCAACAGCTCTGACAACAAGGCCTGATTGCGCAGACTCACCAGCCATAACAACCACCTGTGCTTTTGGACGCTTAGCACGTGCCGTCTCAACATTTGGTTGAATTGCATCAACGTCAATGATACGTCCATCCATTTCAATATCACTGTTATCGTTAATTGAAATTAAAATAGGACGCTTAGGATTTTCAGGCTGATCTGGCGGAGGATTTGCCGGCGGACGATTAAGTACAATGCCATCCTCTTTAACAAACGAGGTTGTCACAATAAAAAAGATAAGCATGATAAATACAATATCAAGCATCGGCGTCATATCGACTTCTGTTTCGTCTTCATTATTCTTTCTTGATCTACGCATTTCTTGTCCTGTCTATCAAAAGAGGCAAAACCTCTTAATTGTACTAGTTAATACTTGACTCTAATTCAACTGACATTTTCTTTTGCCAACCAGTAATTTTGCGTCGTTATTCTTTATTTTTCAATAGGTTGATACATAAAAGCCTGTACTTTAGACAAACAATCATAATTAGCACTAACCTAGAATCAGGCTAACTATAAACCAGAGCAGGGAAACAAGTCTAGTCTCAGCGTATCGATAATTGAAATATTCAACACGCAAAAAGCAAATACTTCTTATCTATTCTGAATAACTACTTCCAGTCAGCTTTTCATATTTAAAAATCAACGCCTCATGAGTTTCTTTATTATTTTCGTCGAAAGGTATGCAATCCACAGGGCATACCTGTTGACATTGAGGTTCATCATAATGACCAACACACTCGGTACATTTGTCTTTGTCGATTTCGTAAATTTCTTCTCCCTGAGAAATTGCCTCATTTGGGCACTCAGGTTCACACACATCACAATTGATGCATTCATCAGTGATAATTAACGACATTTCCGTTATCTCTATGTTTCAACTATAGGAAGTTATTGTACACTAGCTAAACATTTTCACCAATAATCACAGCTTATACAGCCCCTACCAAAATTACTTTGTGTCTTTTATATACAGGTCTAACTAGGAAAACGCTCTTGTAGAGCTTTAAGAACAGTTTTTGGTACAAATCCCGCCACGTCACCACCCAAAGAAGCGATTTCACGGACCAAAGTCGAAGAAATAAATGAATTTTGTTCTGCAGGAGTTAAAAATAAGCTCTCGAGCTCTGGCGCTAAACGGCGATTCATGTTGGCTAGCTGAAATTCATATTCAAAATCCGAAACCGCACGTAAACCACGCAACAAAGCGTTAACTTTTTTCTTTTTCGCAAAGTCGACTAGCAAGCCTGAAAAACCACAAACTTCAACATTTGGCATTTTTGCGACTACATCGCTCACCAAAGCAACTCGTTCATCAATGTCAAATAAAGGATTTTTACCACTACTATGAGCAACAGCAACAATTACCGTATCAAATAACTTGGAGGCTCTTTGTACTAAGTCTAAATGGCCATTGGTAATAGGATCAAAAGTTCCTGGATAGAGTACAATTTTAGGCATTGGCTTAAGCCCTATTTTAGCATTTCATAAGTTTAAAGATTCACCACCCAAACATTTGACTGATGAGTATTTTCGTATATTGGGGCAGTGTATCCGTAATTCGATCAATGCTCAATATTCATGCTGTTCACTCATCAAGCATATTCATTTTATATCCCCGCTTTCAGTCTCCCTTTAAAGACTACATTTCACTCTGATTATTCAACATTTTGGCTTGTTAAAAACTCAATGATTCGTTGTTCGAGGTAATATTTAGCAGACCATGGCGCTGCACCTTCGATAAAACCAACATGCCCTCCTCTTTCCGCTAATTCAAAGATAACGTGTGTAGAAAGTTCTTCATTCGTAGGAATAACATTTGGTGTCATAAAAGGATCATCTTTAGCATGAATGACCAAAGTTGGTAATGATATGTTTTTTAAAAACTGACGACTTGATGCTTTAGTATAATAATTTTCTACACTTTCAAATCCATGAACTGGCGCAGTGAAATGGTTATCAAACTCCCAAAAAGACTTAAGCTTTTTTATTTTTTCTGGTGAAAGCATCATTTGCTCACCAAAATTCATTTTCTTCAGCAAAGCTTTTTGCCTGAGCGTTTTTAACAGGCGTCCTGAATAAACTTTGGAAAAGCCTTGCTCAATAGCCGTGGCACATTCATCTAATAATAGTGGAACAGAAATCGCCACAGCCGCTTTTACGGTATGTTTTGAGTGCTTCTCCCCAAGCCATTTTAGTAATACATTTCCCCCTAGAGAAAAACCAACAAGGTAATCAACTGAGATATCAATACTCTGCAATAACTCTAAAACTAACTGAAGATCTTCGCTGATACCGCTATGATAGCTTTGTAGTAAGCGGTTACTTTCTCCACTACACCCTCTAAAGTGCATTACCACAACACGAAAGTCATGTTCACGCAAAACATCGATTAGTCCACGGATATAATGCGAGTCAGATGAGCCTTCTAAACCATGTAACAGCAAAATTGTAGGTTTTTTAGTCTTAAAATAAATATCAACATCGATAAAATCACCATCAGGTAGTTCTAGCCGTTTTCTCTCAGCTACGGGTAATTCGGGTATTTTCCTAAAGATCGCCCCCCAGATAGTTTGTACATGTCTGTTTTTTGCCCACCAAGCGGCTCTAAAACTTGAGCGAATAATCACTAAATTAAAATTTCCTATTTTTAGCCAAATGAAAAAATATCGGTTAAATTTCGAACTAGATACTAATTTTTACGCAAATGCGATAAAAAAAGCATACAATTATCTAGATAAGATAAATAGACTAAAATCAGACAAACTTTCTGTTTTTTCACCAATAAAATCTAAATGAGAACTAGTTACTTGGGTTTTCCTAGAATTTAGACTAGCTTTGTTAAAGAACTCCTTGTTTTTAGTCTATTTTTAATTAATAAGATTGTAAATTTCGCTAGGTTTAGGTAGTCTCATTTATAGTGACTATATTTATTTTTTTGTACATGTTAATAGCACTAATGCGGAGCATCGTGCGTTCAGCTGTGTCAGTTTATAGGAGACTCTTGTGATGAGTTGGTTAAAAAAAGGTTACTCACCTTTTAATACGGTAAAATATTTCACCAGTATCGCCTTACTGGTTCTTCTTTCAGCTTGCGGTGGCGGTGGTTTTGATGATCCTGACTCTACCGATCCAACAGACCCGACCGATCCAACAGACCCACAGGAAATATCAATTCAGCTGAGTATGGTGTCTGCTTCTAACAACGAAGTTACCCAGACAATAACCTCTGCAAACCCAGGCAGAGTCATAGCAACAGTTACAGGCATTACATCTCCTGTGATTGTCACTTTTACGACAGATGTGGCTTCCATTCCTATTCCAACAGCGATTACCAATAGTAGCAACCAAGCATCAGTAGAAATACTGGCGGGTAACTCACTTGGTGCTGGAACAGTAACTGCTAGCGTAACCACAGGGGAGGCCGCGGCAACAGCAGAACTCGTTTACGCTGTTGGAGCGACAAATTTGGTTATGGGTAGTGGTTCACCTTTCCAAGAAAATGTTGCAGCAATCGGAACCCCCCAAATTTCTGCTGGTGGAACAACAACTGTTTCTGTTTCTGTTGTCGACAGCAATGGCCAACCATTTACAGAGCCAGTTGAAGTCAACTTTGCTTCAGCTTGTAGTAACTCTAATCCAGCAACAGCAATACTAAGTTCTCCTATAACAACAGTTAATGGGATCGCTTCAAGTACTTATCTTGCTCAGGGCTGTGTTGGTAACGATACCATAAATGTAACAGCAAATGCTGGTGGTATATCGCTTTCAGCAAATGGAACCGTGAATGTATTATCTGCAGATGTAGGAAGTATTGAGTTCATTTCAGCAGATCCTGAAAATATTGTTATTCAGGGTGCTGGCGGTAAAGGTAATTCTGAAAGCTCTACTGTAAAATTTAGAGTTCGAGACACGAATGGCAATCCTGTCAATGGGCAGCTTGTCAATTTTGCACTCAACTCCAGTGCTGGTGAAGTTACAATTGATCCAGTTTCTTCGACAACAGACTCAAGTGGATTAGTTCAAACGGTCGTTAATTCAGGAACCGTTTCAGCCTCAGTTAGAATCACAGCTTCAATCGATGGAAGCGATCCACTCATCGCAAGCCAGTCTAGTAACCTTGTCGTATCAACAGGTATTCCCGATCAAGATAGTTTTACGTTGTCTGCAAATATTCTAAACCCTGAAGGTTGGGATATAGCTGGCACAGAAGTCGAGATTACCGCATTTTTAGCTGATGGCTTTAACAACCCAGCTCCGGACGGCACAGCAGTTTCGTTTTATACTGAAGGCGGTCGAATACAGCCTTCATGTATCACTGTCGGCGGTCAATGTACTGTCAAATGGAACTCACAAAACCCTAGACCAAACGGTGCAATACATGGTGAGGCAGGTAATGGACCAAGCATTAACAATTGGTTATATATTGGAGGCGCTTTAAACCCAGACTCTCTTGGCCAACCTTATGGTGGCCGAGCAACAATTACCGCAACAGCTGACGGAGAAGAATCTTTTCCTGACCTTAATGGCAATGGGCGCTTTGACGAGTCTGAACTTAATAGCTTTCTTACTCAGACTGATGTAAGTGGTAACTCTTTTGATTTAGATGAAGCTTATAGTGATCATAATGAAGATGGTTTCTTCAACCCTTGGGAAGATGATCCAGCAGAACAAGATGGTGGTCTACAAGAAAAACTATTCGATTTTGATGGCGATAACAGCTGGACACAGAAAAGTGGGACTTACAATGGAGTATTATGCTCTATACCAGCGCATAGTGGCTGTGCAACTCAAAAGTCGTTACATGTTCGCTCAGAGTTAGTCCTCGTAATGTCAGGTAGTACACCTTACGCAACTGTTGTGCATCCTTCTGATGCTACTCTTCGTCTCGCACCCGAGTCACAAGGGTTTGGCAGCATTATACTTTCTGATCTACACAATCAACCTTTACCAGCAGGAAGCTCTGTAGAGTTTGAAACAACTATAGGTTCCCTAGTTGGCACAGCCACTTTTGATACACCAAGTACTAACAAAAATGGCGGTCTAGCTTATAGTTTTACCGTAAAAGCACCTAACGATGTTGGTAGTGGAACGGTCAATGTAGTTGTTACTACACCTTCTGGCCTAAAAACGGTACTAGGATTAGTAACAGTAATCGTTCAATAAAAATTAATGATGTATAAACAAAAAAACCGCTAGTTTAGCGGTTTTTTTGTTGGAATAGATTGTTGCTCAAAAGGAAAAGTGCCGCCAATCAATTATGATATTGCTCACTAAACCGATGCACAGCATTAACATAAGCTTTCACATTTTCAGGGTCAATGGTGGGATGTATCCCATGCCCTAAATTAAAAATATGTCCATTTCCACGACCGAACTTATCTAAAATACTCGCAACTTCCCGCTCTATTCTCTGAGGATTGGAATATAGAACACAAGGGTCCATATTCCCTTGAAGTGCAACTTTATTACCTATTCTTGCTTTGGCTTGATCAATATCAATAGTCCAATCCAAACCAACACAATCCGCGCCTGTTTCAGCCATTTTTTCTAACCAACCGGCACCACCTTTAGTGAAAATAGTAACTGGAATCTGGTGTCCTTCATGGTTACGCTTTAATCCATCAATAATACGCTGCATATAAGCTAACGAAAACTCTTGGTAGTTATCAGTCGACAAAACACCGCCCCAAGTATCGAAAATCATGACGGCTTGAGCCCCAGACTCAATTTGCGCATTCAAGTACTCCGTTACTGATTGCGCAAGCACACTTAAAATTTGATGCATTAATTGAGGTTGATCAAATAGCATTCCTTTAACTATGCCAAAATTCTTAGTAGTGCCACCTTCAACCATATAGGTAGCTAAAGTCCAAGGACTACCCGAAAATCCAATTAATGGTACCTGTCCTTTCAGTTCTTTACGTATCAAGCTAACAGCATCTGTTACATATTTAAGTTTATCGAATACATCTGGAACAAAAAGCTTTTTAATGTCTGCTTCTGTTTTAACAGGTTTCTTAAATGCTGGCCCTTCACCTGCTTTAAAATAAAGCTCAAGCCCCATCGCATCAGGAATAGTCAATATGTCAGAAAATAAAATTGCTGCATCTAATTCATAGCGTCTTAAAGGCTGCAAAGTCACTTCACAAGCCAATTCCGGATTAGTACAAAGCGCCATAAAGTTACCTGCTTTTGCTCGAATTTCACGGTATTCTGGTAGGTAACGGCCAGCCTGTCTCATCATCCAAACAGGAGTTTTATCTACAGGTTGAGAAAGCGCAGCTTTGATATAACGATCATTAATTAACATTGAGTGCCCACATATCGTTTAAATTGCGCGCAATTCTACCTTAGCGCCCAGCATAATAAAATATTTGAAGCTGAGAATTATGGATTTAGGACTGTAGATAGCTCTTGTTTAACTGTTTTAAGCGACTTAATCCACGTTTTTCCTGGATAATTCCTACGTGAATAAATGGCTTGGGCATTTTCAGCATCATCACGAGAATTAAAAGCACCTGAAACAATCAAATAAAGGAATTTATTATTTTGTTTTCTACGGTATATATACATTTGCTGCTTTAAAGGATGCGCACTCTTAAACTGTTGTGCAGAATCAAAAGTACTTAAAGCCCCCCATTGCAAAGTAAACAAACTATCTTGCAATTGTTTGAGATGCTCTTCATCTTCAGTCAGCGCAGCATTTTCACTCTTATTAAAAACAGGTTTATGTTCAATCGGTAGTGAGTTTTTGGATTGGTTATTTTCTTGTTTCTTGGTTACAACTTTTTTGTTATTCGAAACTTGAGGCTTGTGTTGCATTTCCTTTGCTAATTCATTTAAAACTTCAGAAGTTTTATCAGCTTTAGGCGCCTCATCTTCCACAACTTTAGCGACAGACTCATTACTATTAAGTTGCTCGACAATTTCATCCAGCGCATCTGGCTTATCTTTTGAGCTATGTTCTTCACCTAAATTGGAACTATCCTCAATGCTGGCACTCTCCAAATGATCTTTTTTTATTACTCCTTCCTGAGAAACGGGTAAATCACTATTCAAGCCATTTTCGCTAGATAAAGGAACGTCTTGGCTCTCGTCACTTGCGGACTCAGTTAACTTCCCCTGAGAATGGCTAGTTTCCTCTTTTGAGGTGGTTTTAAATGGTATTTTTTTACGTTCTTGTGAAAGATCTATCGAAATAGATTCTGCACCTTTCGAGTCTTCGGCGCTCGGATTACCTTCAATTGATTGATTAATATCATCCTGATAAACCAATATTAAAATCAGTATCAATGCAATCAAAGAGTAGCCTGCGGCAAGTAAGTACCTTTTCATATGGCTTAATGTTTGCGGAGTACTTTTATCTTCAGATTCAATTAGCCAACGATTCAAATGATAAGAAAGTTGGCCTGGAACACCGTGGCTTAACTGCCAAAAATAATTAAGTTTCTGTTCGTCATAGATAGACTCAACTGCCCCAACATCTAACTCCTGAAATTCTGCAATTAAATATTTAGTTTCGATTTGATCAATTGGCTGTAATTCAAAAACAGCACAAATATCAGGATTTTGCTGAAGAGCTTGAGTGTTATTTAGTTTTTGAGCAAGTTCAGGCTCACCACAAAGAACAACAAAAACATTCGTTTCCTTAGCGGCAATCTGCTCATTAACTAGGGTTATTAAATATTCAAGACACTCACTATCAAGAAGGTGAGCATTATCTACGATGATTAATACCCGCTTTTCGTGCTTGGCAGAAACCATTTCAATTAAATTATTTTCTGAGCTGTTCCAACTCAGTTCCAGTTGCAAAGCAATAGATTTTTCTAGTTGAGCAATGGTCAATTCAAAATAGCCATCTATCTCTGCAGTAACTAAACTACGATTTAGACGGTAATTCAACTTTTGGATAAAAAAGGTTTTACCTATTCCATCTTGACCAATCACAACACAACAAAGGTCGGCATAGAGAACTTGATTTTCTAATGAGTCTAATAGCTGGCTTTTTTTTAAACTGATATAGCTCAACCGTGTTGCCCTCTATCCAATCTGTTTAGCGATTGACTGCTCAATTAACTCCGATGCCTGTAATTCTGTAATAAAGCAGTGGTCGTCTTTAGGTAATACAAAGCGATATTTACTATTTAAGTTTTTCTTGTCTAACTTCATGGTTGACATCATATCACTGACAGCTATCGGCTTATCAACAATAACAGGTAAATTAAGTGCTAATAATAAGCGGTGATAAAATGCATAGGTTTCATTGTTGATATCCCCATATTCCTTGGACAAATTCATTGCCATCATAATACCAATAGAAATTGCCTCACCATGCAAATAATGTTGATAATTGGTTAAACGCTCAATTGCATGACCAAAGGTATGCCCTAAATTCAACAAGGCCCTACTTCCAGCTTCTCTTTCATCTGCACTAACTACTTCAGCTTTTTTAGCACAACTATAGTAGATCAACTCCGCAACAACTTCTGGATCTCGTTGTTGGATTGCTGATAGTTTTGTTTCGAAGAGTTGTTTTATTTCTGCGGCGCCTAGCATTGCATATTTAACAATTTCAGCAAAGCCTGAGAAATATTCTTTTTCAGGCAATGTATCAAGAGTTTGCATATCGATAAAAACAGCTAAAGGCTGGTAAAAAGCTCCTATCATATTTTTACCTAAGGGATGGTTAACAGCAGTTTTCCCTCCCACAGAAGAATCTACTTGCGCAAGAAGCGTTGTAGGACATTGAATAAATCCCATTCCTCGTTGATAACTTGCGGCAACAAACCCCCCTAAATCACCAATGACTCCCCCGCCCAGAGCAATTAAAGTATCGTTTCGCCGAAAGCTATTTTTGATTAAAAAATCAAGCACTTTAGTATAGCTTTCCAATGACTTAAAAGATTCGCCGTCTGGAATGGTTAAATGAAAAACATTTTTATCTTTAAGAGAAGACTTGAGTTTTTCTAGATAGAGTGGAGCAACCACATCATTTGAAAGAATGAGGACACTCTCACCAATACAATAACGAGTGATGAGAGCAGAGTTAGAAAGTAAGCCACTTTCAATGTAGATATTGTAACTTCGCTCCCCCAAGCTTAATGCTAATTGACGCATTGGTCATTTACTCTTCATTTATTTGAGAAACAATTTTATTCGCAACAGATTTAATTGAGTTTTCATTAGTCGCGACAATAATATCAGCAATCTCACGATATAAACGATCACGCTCCAGATTAAGTGCTAACAAAGTCGCCTCAGGATCATCACTTTTTTGCAACAATGGCCGTCTTTTATCTCTACGAGTACGCTCAACCTGTTGTTCGATAGAAGTTTCTAAATAAACAACAATTCCACGTCCAGCTAAGAAAGTTCTATTCTCAGGCTCTGTGACAGCACCACCTCCGGTCGCAAGTACAATGCCTTGCTGCTGAGTCAACTCTTCAATTATTTCTTTTTCTCTTTTTCGAAAACCTTCTTCACCCTCAATATCAAAAATCCAGTCGATAGGCGCGCCTGTCCTTTCTTCAATCTCTTGATCTGAGTCGATGAACTGGAGGTGCAATATTTGTGCTAACTGTTTACCTATAGTGGTTTTACCTGCACCCATAGGTCCCACAAGGAATACGCTTCTTTTACCTTTCATCATAATTAAAAACTACTAATTTCCCCATATAATAAAAGCAAGAACCCGCCAAAAGCGGGTCTTACCACTATAATTCCAGGTGTAAAAACTATCTGACAGATTCTTTCACAATCTTAGGTGTAACAAACATCAACAATTCTTGTTTTGCAGAGGTTTCCTTAGTCGATCTGAATAAAGCCCCCACTCCAGGTAAATCTCCCAAGAATGGCACTTTAGAAACATCTCTGTTTACACGCTGCTGATAAACCCCACCTAAAACGACAGTTTCTCCGTTCTCAACCAATACTTGAGTACCAACTTCGCGAGTATTGATCGCCGGGCCAAAGTTTACAACATTTTCCCCACGTGTGTCCTGATTTACTTGAAGATCGAGGATTATCCTGTCATCCGGAGTGATTTGCGGTGTTACTTTTAGGCTAAGAACCGCTTTTTTCCAAGTAACAGTCGTGTTACCAGCACTACTTGCTGTTAAGTAAGGTATTTCTTCCCCAGATTCAATATAAGCCTCTTTTTGGTTCGCGGTAATAACCCGTGGTGATGCAATAACTTCACCACGACTCTCACTTTCCAAGGCTGAAAGCTCTAAATCGAGAATAGTACCCTCAGCTAAGCGAGCAACGGTCATCCCAATACTGCCCGCAGCTTGTGAAACAGGCAAATCAACTGCGAAAGTTCTATCTGTTGGATCATCATTAAAAAAGACATTAGAAGATCCTGTCGCATCCCCAGATAGTGCGCCATTGCTACCACGATCGGTTATTCCGAATCTAACTCCTAACTCTTCTTCAAAACCATCGTCAGCAACAACAACTCTAGACTCAATAAGCACCTGTCTTACAGGAACATCTAAAGTACGTACCATCAAGCGTATTTGATCAAGTTTCTTTGCAGTATCCTGAATAAGTAAATGATTTGTTCTTTCATCAACTGAAACACTACCACGCTCAGATAAATAGTTAGCGCCTTTAGTCTGGATCAGCTCAGAAAGAGCAGCCGCTTTAGCATAGTTAACTTGAATAAATTCAGCTCTTAATGGTGCTAGCTTTTCTTGCTGCTGCTCCGATTGCAATTCGATAGCTTCTCTTGCAGCAATCTCATCAGCAGGCGCCACCAACATAACATTACCATTTTGACGTTTATCTAAACCTTTTGTTTTAAGTACAATATCGAGAGCCTGATCCCAAGGCACAGATTGTAAACGTAGGGTAATTGTTCCAGAAACGGTGTCACTTGTGACTAAATTAAGCCCCGTAAATTCAGCTATAATCGCTAAAATAGCTCTCACAGGAATATCTTGGAAATTTAGTGACAAACGATTTCCTGTATAAACAGGTTCATCTAATTTTTTGCGCTCAATTTCTTCAGGCGTTAAAGGCTTTAACTCAATAACATAGGTATTGTCTGCTTGATAAGCGAGATATTCAAACTAATCAAGAGTATCAATGGCTAAAAGTACGTTGCCACCAACACGACTGGTAGTAACTAATTTAGCAGGAGTAGCGAAATCAATAACGTCTAATTTACGGATTAAGTTATTAGAAATTTCTGCATTCACAAAATCAGCAATAACGGTGCGTCCTTCCTGACGTAAATCAATACCTAAATTTGAATTATTTAAAGAAACAACTATACGTCCTTCTCCTTGTTCCCCGCGGCGAAAATCAATATTTGAAATATCTTCGGCACTAGCATTACTGTTGGTGTTCTGGTTAGCTTGCGTCGTTGAATCTATTGAAGTCTTAGAACCATTAAACCCTGTACTGGCAACTTGTTCACCTTGGCCATAACCAACTGTCAGCAATAAATCATTTCCTTCAATTTTTGAAGAAAACGGAACCATTTCGACTAAGTTTACGACTAAACGAGTTTTTCCACCCGCTTCAATAGCAGTTACACTACGCGTTGCACCAATGCCAATACTGTGCGTTTTTCGAGCCAGTGCACTTGAAACACCTTCAAAATCCATCCAGATTCTTGCAGGATTTTCTGTTGTAATTTCATTAAATGCAGGAGGTGGTGAGTCCATTTCAACTCGGATCAATACTTTGTCGCCGGGTAATACATTGAAATTAATGTCTTTAATTTCTGTAGCCGTTAACGACATGCTGGTAAATACTGCCACTATCACCAACAAACTTTTAAACTGGCGGGTAAACATAGCCCTCGCTCCTCGATACTGTTGAATTTTTTTCATGCCCCAAGAACTCATAAATAACTCCTAATACCAGCGATTACTGCGTAAGCGCCATAAATACATCACGTTTTTCCCAGCAACCTTTACTATCTGGTACCAAAGTACTTACTGCAATTTGTTGTTCATCTATTGATTGAATTTGACCGTGATTAATACCTAAATAATCACCAATTCTCACATGGAAGACCTTATTCGCATCAGGGCCAACGGTCATTCGAATAAGCCCCCATTGCTTATCCGGACTATTAATTACGCCAACCATTTCCATAGAATCCAATGAATAACGCTCAAGATCTTCTTTACGTCGATTAATATTTGGCTTGACTGAATCATCACAACCATCGACTAATGCCTGTAATTGAGACTCCAATTCTGGTTCTAACTCCGCAAACGGACTTTTTAAATGACTGGACTGATATTCATGAGGTTTATACTGAACAATCTCAGGCATCGGTTTTATACGCCCAGCAGGTTTGTTTTGTATAGTTTGAACCCATGCTTTTAAATCTTCGGTGTTATCAGAACAGCTCATCAGCCCCATAATTGTTACACCAAAAAAAACTGTTTTGGTCACACCTTTTAATTTTTGAGAAATCGAAAGTCGCATTTTATTGCTCCTCCGAATCAGAACGATACGTCTTAGCAGTCATCGTCATTACCAGTAATTTTTCTCCCGGCGATGAAGGCACATTACCTTCCCCTAGAGAAATTTTAAAATCATGTAAGGTTACGATTCTAGGCAAGCGAGAAACACGACTAACAAAATCAGCAAGCTGGTGATATCCACCCGTCACTTGAATACGAATAGGCTTTTCTGAATAAAATTCTGACTCTTTTTCTTCCAAAAAAGTTGTTTCCTCAAGCTCTAACCCAGCACCAGTAGCGGCATATGAAAACTCTTCCACTAACTCTGCCATTTGTTCTGATTTTGGTAATTGCTGAAGTAAAGTTTTGAAGCTTTCTTTGATTGTCGCCATCTGTCCCTTATAAAGCTCAAGATTTACAGCCTTTGCTTGCTTTTGCTCAAATTCCTTTTTGTAATCCACCTCTTTTCTCTCTAACGTCACCAAAGCTTCTGTTTGATCGTTAATGAAAAAATAATAGAGAATACAAAGAACCAGAGCAAAAACCAGCGCGGCTACCACGCCTTTGGCAGCATTTGGCCATGACCCCATATTATTAAAATCGAGATCACTCAGGTCAAGATTATTTAAGTCTTTAATATCCATTATTCTTGCTCCTCCGTATCTTTCGTAGGGGAGTCTATCTTAGTTTTTAAAAGGAAGTTCTTACGCCCAGCCGCGGAATCTTTATCATCATTAATTTTCTCTAAAGGACCTAACTCAAGCCATTTAGAAGTAGAAATATTACGCATAAATTTAGAAACACGAGGCGCAGATTCAGCAACACCATTAAAAATTAAATCATTTCCTTTACGTTCCACTGAAGCTAAATTAACGCCTTCTGGAATATTGGTAACAATTTCATCAAATACGTGGACAATTTGTGGACGACTTCTCTGTAAGTCTTGGATAAGATTCATTCGCTCAACTAACTCTAAACGTTCTTTTTCTAAGGTTTCAATCTCTTTAATTTTAGAGTCAAGCTTCTGTATTTCTGTTTGCAAAAGTTTATTTCTACCACGCTGATTATCAATTTGAGTATCATAATAAGTATAAATAGACCAACCCACAGCCACTCCGAGAATTGCCACCAGACCTAAAACACTTAAATACTGGCGTTGCTTTTCTTGGCGTAGCTCTTCACGCCAGGGAAGTAAGTTAATATTTGCCATTAATCAAAACTCCTTAAAGCCAACCCACAACAAATAACCAGTGAAGGGGCATCAGAACTAAGAGCCTGTGCGTTAACCTTTGATGAAAGCGACATATCAGCAAAGGGGTTAGCAATAGATGCTGTAGTTCCCAGCCGCTCTTCAATCATCTCTTCAAGGCCATCAATGATTGAACATCCACCAGCCAAAACAATATGGTCAACTTCACCATACTGACTTGAGCCATAAAAAAACTGTAGTGAACGGCTAACTTGCTGAATTATAGCTTCTTTAAAAGGCTCCAAAACTTCAGGCTCATAATCATCAGGTAATCCCCCCTGCTTTTTAGCCATTCCAGCTTCTTCAAACGAAAGTCCATATCGACGTTGAATTTCTTCTGTAAGCTGAGAGCCACCAAATGTTTGTTCACGAGTATAAATCGTGTTGAAATCCTCCATCACACTTAAACTCGTGTTGGTCGCCCCGATGTCCGCAACAGCAATGATCTGACCTTCTCCTTGATCGGGTAATTGATTTGCTAATAACCGAAAAGAACGCTCAATCGCGTAGGCTTCAACATCCACAACTTTAGCTGTTAAGCCTGCTAGCTCTAATGCATCAACTCTTGAATAAACATTTTCAGAGCGAGAAGCTGCTAATAAAACATCAACTTTATCCGGTACTTTTTCAGACTCACCAAGAACTTGAAAGTCTAATGCGACTTCTTCTAAAGGGTAAGGGATATATTGGTCTGCCTCGACCTCAATTTGATTTTCAAGTTCATCGTCATTCAAACCTTTATCCATTTGAATGGTTTTAGTAATCACCGATGAACCAGCAACTGCAACTGCAGCATGCTTTAGGTTTGTTCCTGAACGACTAATAACTCGTTTAAGGGCTTCACCTATAACTTCAGGATCTCGGATATCACGGTCGGCCATTGCATCTTGTGGTAGAGGTTCCACAGCATAACTTTCAACTCGATATCTTGAACCAACTTTGCCAAGTTCAAGCAACTTACAGGCTGTTGAACTTATATCTATCCCCACAAGGGATGTCTTTTTAGAGCCGAATAAATTAGCCAGCATATCCTAATTTTCCTATCAGTTTTATCCAGTTACAGGCGGAAACTGTGTTTTCACTTTAAATAATAGCGGTAACTATAAGAAATTTCACCTGTTTTTTATTTTTCTGTGTCCAATTTCGCGTTATTTTTTATTATTGTCAAGGGTTATTTATTAACCAATATCAATGTTGCTAAACATTTCAATTAGTTAGCAAAGATCATTATCGCTTAAATCAATACTAAAAAGCCGTGACCTAATGCTTAAAAAATACCAGTAACACGCAAAATTTACAGAATCCAGTTAAAGCCCCGAACAATTACCGTTATACTCTGTCGATAATTCTACTTGTTATCGTTTGAAGTTCACACAACATGAAGCTTGTAAAAATAATAGCCCCAAAAATCCTTTATTTTGTGACTCTGTTCACAACCTTGATCGCGCTAGGTTTTGTAGCCCTATATCTAGCCGTCGGCCCAGGCTTACCAGAAGTTGAATCGATCAGAAAAATTCAGCTACAAACACCAATGCGAGTCTATTCAAACGACAATCAATTAATTGAGGAGTTTGGTGAAAAACGCCGCATACCTATTACTTTAGACCAAGTTCCCAAAGATTTCATAAATGCTTTGTTAGCAACTGAAGATCAGCGTTTCTACCAACATTCCGGCGTTGATTTATTTGGAGTAATGCGCGCATTTATTAATCTGGCAATTACTCAGTCTAAAAGTCAAGGTGCCAGCACAATTACCATGTTGGTTGCCAGAAACTATTATCTGAGTCGAGAAAAACGATTTTCAAGGAAATTTACCGAAATGTTTTTAGCCTGGAAACTCGAGTCAGAACTGAGCAAAAATGAAATTCTGGAGCTATTTCTAAATAAAATTCCATTTGGACATCGAGCTTTTGGTCTTGGATCGGCTTCACAAGTTTATTATGGCACAACACTCGACAATTTAAGCTTAGCTAAGCTTGCAACGTTAGCAGGAATCCCTAAAGGCCAATCTATTTATAACCCCATCTCTTACCCAAGCCGAGCTAAGAAAAGACGTAGCCATGTTTTAGGTCGGATGTATGCAGAAAACCTAATTACCGAACAACAATACCAAGAAGCCATGAATGAACCGATAGAAACTATTAAGCATGGTGCGAGCGCTACAGTATATGCCCCCTTCATTGCAGAAATGGTACGCAAAGAAATGATTGAAAAGTTTGGCAAAGATGCCGCATTCACAGAGGGGTTAAAAGTTTATACAACGGTTGATGGAAAGCTTCAGGATTATGCACAAGAAGCCTTAGTTGAAGGTTTAGAAGAGTACGATAGACGTCACGGATATAGAGGAGCAGAACAGCACTTTGAGATTGGTGAAGAACCAGATACAGAACAGCTCGAAGAATGGCTACAAGATATTCCCGTAGTTGCGCAATTAGAACCAGCTATCGTTCTTCAGGTTGAAGATGAGTCAGCATCTATCATGCTGAAAAATGGTGAAATAGCATTATTGACCTTGGAAAACGTTAAGTGGGCGCGTAAATTCGTAGATGAAAACCATCGCGGCTCTGCGA
>JAUIHB010000043.1 GCA_030432465.1 Gammaproteobacteria bacterium | reverse complement strand
CCAGTACGCTAAATACTTTTTTACTTTTAGGTGATATCAACCAACAAGCCAACACCGTGCAAAAAAGCACGGCAAACCAACTGACACCATATACCCCAAGAACCGTAGCTAAGGCTCCTAAAGGCGAATCAATCTGACTGTAACCAATCAATAACCAGGGAAATCCGTTAAAGACGATTGATTGTAAGTATTCGCAGAAAACCCAAAGAGTTGGTGCGCTCAACACTATCATTAACGGATGAGATAAACCTGTGAGTTTAACAATAAGAAAAGCCATTAAGCCTTTGTATAAAGCTAGATAAAGCGCAAAGATGACCGTTAGAATTAAGGCACCAAAAACCGGTACAAAACCAAACTCGTGAATGCTTACATAGACCCAACTTGCACCAACAAGATAAGCACCTACTCCCCAGTAAAAGCCTAATTTAAAAGGACTTAAACGTGAAGAGCGAGTTAAAGCTAAGATCAATAAAGTACTGGAAAAAAATGCGACAGGCCAACACTCAAAAGGCGCAAAAGCTAATGGAAACAGCGCTCCACAAATCATCATTAAAAAGCGACTTTGCCAGACAGAGTTTAAACAACGATCAAACCAGCCTATTAACTGCGGCATTGGCATAGGTACCATTTCCCCAAACTGTATTCACTAAATTTTTATTATTACTGATAGAGATTGCAAACAAATGACCGGCAATTTTTAAAAGCAGATGTCACCACCAACAAACATGCTGATGGTGACAATTAACATATTATTCACTCACAACTTCTAATAAAGTCACGCGCAATAGTTTAATTCGCCGCGTATCCGCAGAAACAATTTCAAACTTTAAATTATCAATATTAATCGACTCACCTCTTGCTGGCATATGCCCAAAAGCCTGCATTAAAATGCCACCAATGGTGTCATACTCATCATTACTAAGTGTGGTCGAAAAGCTTTGATTAAATTCATCAATTGACGTACGAGATTTAACGTTGAATACACGTTCAGAAATCTGATGAATATTGTCATCTTCTTCATCAAAATCAAACTCATCTTCAATTTCGCCAACAATTTGTTCTAATACATCTTCAATAGTAACTAGGCCTGCAACACCACCATATTCATCAACAACAATTGCCATGTGGTTTCTATTGGCTCTAAACTCTTTGAGCAAAACATCCAAGCGTTTGCTCTCAGGGATAATTGCCGCAGGGCGTAGATAATCTTTTAAAGTAAATTTAGATCCACTTTCTCGTTCTCTTTCAGAGATAAAGTGAAGTAAATCTTTCGCGAGAATAATCCCCTCAATGTCATCACGGTTATCCCCGATCACAGGAAACCGAGAATGACCAGACTCAACAATTAACGGCAGCATGGTGGCAAAATCCATATTTTCGTCAACAACGGTCATTTCAGGACGGGGAATCATTATATCGCGAGCTCGTAGCTCTGAGATGTGCATAACGCCAACCATCATCGATAACAACTCAGGATTAATCAGCGTATTTTCTTCGGCTGTTTTTAATACTTCAACTAACTGTTCGCGGTCTTGAGGCGTATCTTGGAACAGCTGGGCAAATTTTTCGAACCAGTTCCGCGAGGGAGGTTTATCGTCACTCATTAAGCAATTCTTTAAAAGGAGGAAATTTCCGGTACCAGTGTAGCAAAACTCAATAAGATGGCAAACAAAAATATTAATTCCAGCGCAGCAAATTCAAAAGTCTACTGGCTTCTTATAAAAAAGAGCCACATCAATGATGTGGCTCTTTAATCCATTTATGAAATAACGAACTTATAAGTTATAAGTAGCTTTTAAATAATAATAACCGCCGTTAAATCCATAGGGTCCCGTTTCATAATATTTCCCACCCCAATTGTTATTAGGGATCCCGGTCGCATCTTCAAAATCAAGTAGCTCTGCTTCCTGATCCAAAAGATTCTGTGCACCAAGTGATAGAGTGAATGACTCATTAAAGAAATAACTAATTTCGGTATCAAGTGTCACAGCGGCATCAGCATCTTTTGCTGTCGCGTCGTAATCAACATGTACTGCATAGTACTCTCCGTAATAGTTAGCACGTACAAACATGCTGACATCATCCCAGCGCTGTGAAAAAGTAAATGTAGCACGATGGTTAGGTAATGCTTCTTCTAATCGCTTAACTTTAAAATCACCAGTTATTGCAGAGTGCCTGTCAACTGTTGTATCAGTAAAGTTATAAGCCATGTTGAATTGCGACTCACCGTTAAACAATTCTGCTGAATAATTAGCAACGATATCAACACCTTTTGTTGTAGTATCGAAATCATTCGAGAAGAAACTTACTGTTCCAACAGAGCGAGGATTAGCTACCCCAATCGCTTCAAGTGCTAGATAATCAGCTTCTTCCAATTTTTTCCGGTCAGATTGAGTAATACGATCAGTCACTTCAATATGATAAAAATCGGCGGTTAAGAATAAGTCACCATTTTCATAAACCAATCCCATTGCATAGCTTTCAGACTCTTCTGGTTCAAGTTCTTTACCACCAAATAATTTTGAGAATTCGCTCGTCGGAGGTAACAAAGCAGAATCCGTCAACTCACCATCTTCCAGCGCAGTTGAAACATTACTCACGTTCGCTTGCCCAACGGTCGGAGCTCTAAAACCAGTACTGGTTGATCCACGGATAGAGAAGTTATCTGTAATAGAGAACTGAGCAGCAAGCTTATAATTCAGCGTATCACCAAAAGTCGTGAAATCTTCATATCTTAAAGCACCACCTAGCATAAAGTTATCAGTCAGATAAGTTTCAACATCAACATAAGCCGCAATATTACGACGCGAAAACACACCAGCCTGAGAAGGTTGGAAGCCTGGGAAGCCGTGTGAACCAAGATTGAAACCTTGATCGATAAGAGGACCAGCCAAGAAAGAATACTGATCGCCATTAACAATCTCAAACGACTCTTCACGCCATTCAAGACCACTTGCAACATTCATATCATTATCTAAACCAATATCGACTCCTTTGACTAAATCAAGGTTAAAGGTTTTTTCAAGCTCGATATATTTCCCTAAGTCAAAGTCAGTAGGTGACTCCATTCCCATTGATGAGTTAATGGTATTTACAATATTGAAGCTCGTTTCGTTACGACCAACTGTACCACTCACATCAAAGAAATAGCCTTTCAAGAAACCTTCCTGAATATCACCTTTCACACCTGCAGCAAAAGATGAGTCAGTGACATTACCACCAAAATTTGGCGTATACCCACCAGGATGGATTTCATTGACGGCGAAACAGTTTCTACCTAAAGGTGTTGAGTTATCTGCAATGAGCTGATAATTAGGGTTATTTAACACGTTGTCGCTAGTAATATTGACTGTTGGACAAGAAATACCAGTGCCAACACCGTCTAAATCACCAACAAGCAAAGTTTGCCCATCATCGTTGGAGTAAATACTTGCTCTGTTGTGTGGGTTTCGCCAATAGAATCCCCCTTTTACATCACGTTCTGAATAGTTACCAAACATATAAAAATCTTTGGTGTTATCCAACTCAACGCCTACATTTCCAAACACTGTGATGTCGTCATTGATTTCAGGTGAGCCCCAGATTTGTGCAGGATTTTGGATATGCGTATTTCCGGCATCAGCCATAGCTTGAGCTGCACCAATTTGAATACTTCGGCTAGTTGCATCAGCATTTTTCACTTGAAAACTTAAATTGGCAAATCCACGATTTGTAAATGGCATACCAATATTACCGTCAAAAGTGGTTGTGGTTCCGTCACCTTCGTAATATTCGCCATGCTTTACAGAAAAAGTACTGCCACTGGTGCTATCTTTTAAAATAAAATTCATCACGCCTGCAATCGCATCAGAGCCATACTGTGCAGCTGCACCGTCACGTAATACTTCTACCTGCTTAATCGCAATACTTGGAATAACAGAAATGTCAGGGCCTTGTGCTCCATCATTAATTCCCCCACCTTGAAACGCAATAACAGATGCTCTGTGACGTCTTTTGCCATTAACTAGAATCAGAGTACTATCAGAAGATAAACCTCGTAGGTTTACTGGACGAATTAGCGTTGCCGCGTCATTAATAGGGTTTGCGTGAACGTTAAAAGAAGGCACCGTTCCCACTAACATATCGAGCATGTCAGTCGAACCTGACTTACTGAGCTCGTCACTGTTAATAACATCTACCGGTACAGGTGAGTCAGCAACTGAACGTGGTGCTGCACGAGAACCAACGATAACGACTTTTTGTACATTTGTATCAGCTGTTTCATCAGAGTTGTCCTCTGACTCTGCGGCGTAGAGTGCTTGAGAACTTAAAACCATCCCCATCGCAAGAAACAAACTTTTTTTCTTGAAGTTGTTAGCCATATTTTTGTCCTTTATTTTAATACAATCAATTTATTTTTATTTTCTCGGATAATGCACAAATTCTCGAGACCCGCCTTTTATAAAACAGTTAGGTACTTAAAGTAAACATTTGACGAAAAAACTTACAGAAAAAGCCAATTTATACTAAAAAAACTAGAAAATAGAGCATTTTGGTTTTGTCGCATCGCAGCATTAAAGAACATAACAAAGGATTGAAAAAATTGAATTAAGGTAAAAAGTATTTTTACCTTTTAATAAGGGCTAGATATTTTCAAAACATCTAAAATTGAGATTTCTAGAGACTCCATTTCTTGAGCTTCACTTTCTTCAATGTGATCAAAGCCCAACAAATGTAATGTTCCATGAACAACCAAGTGTGCCCAATGCTCTAATAATTTTTTATTTTGGTTGTTTGCTTCGAACTTTACAATGTCTTCGCAAATAATGATATCTCCTAATAAGTCACAATCAACTTCTGCTGGGACTTCAAAAGGAAACGATAGGACATTCGTCGGCGAGTCTTTACCGCGATATTGATGGTTGAGCATTTGAATTTCTTGCGAGCTAACAACTCTTATCGTTAACTCAGCATTCGATTGCTTAAAACCAGCCTTGGATAAACTAAGAGCAACCCATTCGGTAAGTTGAGCTTCAGTTGGTACATCTATGCTTGAAATAACGTTCTGTAAATCAAGTTCAACTAAAACAGGCAAATTAATAGTCACGTTATTAGAACACTTTTAATGATGAGTTGAATCATGAGAATCGTTTTCAATCGCTTCATATGCTCTAACGATTCGTTGAACCACGGGGTGCCTTACCACATCACCAGACTGAAAAAACGAAAACTTCACTCCTTTCACTTCACTGAGAATATCAATAGCTTGGCGTAACCCTGATGATTTACCTCTAGGTAGGTCAACCTGAGTTATATCACCAGTAATCACTGCTCTCGAATTAAAACCTATACGAGTAAGGAACATTTTCATTTGTTCTACGGTGGTATTTTGACTTTCATCCATAATAATAAAAGCTTCGTTAAGCGTACGTCCGCGCATGTAAGCTAAAGGTGCAACTTCAATAACATTACTTTCAATCAGTTTAGCGACTTTCTCAAACCCTAGCATTTCATATAATGCATCGTATAAAGGACGTAAATAAGGATCCACTTTTTGACTTAAATCACCAGGTAAAAAACCTAGCTTTTCTCCAGCTTCAACTGCTGGTCGGGTTAATAAAATTCTTCTGACTTCCTGACGCTCTAAAGCATCTACCGCAGCCGCCACCGCTAAATAAGTCTTTCCTGTCCCAGCAGGCCCGATGCCAAAAGTCACATCGCTTGCCAGAATATTTTCAACATACATTTTTTGGTTTGCACCTCGAGGACGAATTTGTCCTCGCTTAGTTGAAATAACAATATTATTTTCCTGATGCAAGTGACTTGTTGCTTCAGATAGCGCCTGACAACCAGATTGGACAATGACATGTAAAGTTTCAGCACTCAGACGAGAATTACTTTGAACTTCTTGAAACAACGTTTGTAAAACATCAACCGCGACATCAACATGGCGATTTTCACCTATCACCTTGTACACATTTGCCCGATTATTGATCTCCACGCCAAATCGTTTTTCCAACAAACGCAAATTTTCGTCTAAGTGCCCATTTAAAATTGCTAGTTGCTGGTTATCTTCTATCGTTAAAACAAGCTCTCTGGTTGCCATGTATTCTCGTTATATAAAATAATTAGATGTGATTAAATTCACTTTTATCGTCTAGTTAGCCAAAGTTGCGCGCATTGAATTAGGCAAAACTTCAGTTATAACCACATCAACAAACTCACCAATCATATTAGGTTGTCCATCAAAATTAACAATACGGTTATTTTCAGTGCGCCCACAAAGCTGCATCGGATCTTTTTTAGATGGACCTTCAACTAAAATTCGCTGTTGGGTATTCAACATTCTTCGTGCATGTGCGTGTGACTGTTGATTCAATCGCTGTTGCAGCAAGGCTAAACGCTCTTTTTTAACCGCAAGAGGCGTGTCATCAACAATATCTGCAGCTGGCGTTCCTGGACGAGAGCTATAAATAAAGCTGAAACTCATATCGAAATCGACATCAGCAATTAAATTCATTGTGTCCTGAAAATCTTTATCCGTTTCCCCAGGAAAACCGATAATAAAGTCTGATGACATACTCAGGTTCGGACGAATCTTTTTCAACTTACGTATTTTAGATTTGTACTCAAGTGCCGTATGTCCGCGCTTCATCATATTAAGAATTCGATCGGCGCCACTTTGTACAGGTAAATGTAGGTGACTTACCAATTCAGGGACTTTGCCATAAACATCAATCAAGCTTTGCGAAAATTCTACCGGATGTGACGTAGTAAAACGGATCCGGTCAATGCCCTCAATTGCGGCAACTAACTCAATTAATTCGGCTAAATCGGCTTCTCGTCCATCATGAGTTAAGCCACGATAAGCATTAACGTTTTGACCTAATAAATTAACCTCACGTACACCTTTCTCGGCCAAAGCCACAACCTCAGCAATCACATCATCAAACGGTCGACTGACCTCTTCTCCACGCGTATAAGGTACAACGCAAAAAGAACAATATTTACTACAGCCTTCCATAACAGAGACAAAAGCAGTGACACCCTCAACTTGCTGCTCGGGCAATACATCAAATTTTTCAATCTCAGGGAAAGATACATCAACCACTGGAGATTTTTCAGCCCGTACCTCGTTAATCATATTTGGCAAACGGTGCAATGTTTGCGGGCCGAAGATCATATCGACATAAGGTGCACGTTTACGTATTTCTTTACCTTCCTGACTGGCAACACATCCGCCAACAGCGATAAGTAAATCAGGTCTGTCTTGTTTAAAGTTTTTCCATTGACCTAGCTGCGAAAAAACCTTTTCCTGAGCTTTTTCTCTAATAGAGCAAGTATTCAGAACTAACACGTCGGCCTCTGTGGGCTCATTAGTCAACTCTAACTCATGAGTTTTATTGAGTAAGTCAGCCATACGTGACGAGTCATACTCGTTCATTTGGCATCCCCAGGTTTTAATAAATAACTTTTTAGTCATAACAAGCACTTCGAAATCAGTAAGTTGCGGTTAATATCTGCAAAAGACACTAACGATAAAGTCAGTGTAAAAAGCGGCTAATGGATTAACCACACTAGAATAATATGAGGTAAAAACAGGGCGCGGATTATAGCATCGGTTAAAAGGTAAACACCAGTATTACTAGCGCTAAGCGGTCAGGTAAACATTAATAGTTCAGGAGTACTGCAATTATTATTCATCTTTTTTCAAGGAAAACAAGCATAGTCACTTTCTAGCTATTTTAACGGTCTCAGGCGAGTTAACTCATCAGAACTGTCTTCACCACTCTTTTGCATAATGTCTTCCTCTTCTTCCTCATCCCTATCATCCTCAATAGACCAGTTACGCATTTGTTCACGGGTTTTATCTGCCGCTTTTCCCATGGCACGGCTGTTAAGCTCAGCAAACCCTCCTATAAGAATGGTTAACTGCTCTTTCTCCCGCTCATCAGTAAAAGGTACTTCGTTGATTTGCAACAATAATTCCTTTAACTGTGCGGCAACCCATTTAGACATTTTAAACTCCCTAACAACAGAAAAATTAAGGTTATAAGCAATTTAACAAGTGTCATACACCTGAATTAATCCAATAGAACTTTCTTTATAAACTTTAGTATAGACAATTTATAGCAAAATACCTTACCGCCTACAGTAAGATCTTAAAGCATTTTATTCAGCCCATTATTCACTGGGCGATATCACTTCCATAGCTCGTAACGCCTTGTTTAACACCGGATCAATCCTTCTGGAGACATCTTCTTTATTTCGTGAAATAGGAACTTTAGGTAGAGTGTACCATTGATTTTGTTCAATAAAATCTAAACGCATAGTTGGTAATGCTAATACTAAACCTGAATGCGGCAAGGTTGTACTCACCGGATATACAAACTGATAATCACTGAAGCTACCAGTCTGTTCACCATAAGTTGTCGCTAATCCATAATAATTGACCGCTGCAACAAAAAAACTACAGGCTGAATAGCAGTAACCATTGGTCAGTACACTTATATTAAGTGGTTGAAAGATCTGGCTAGGCTCAATAGGCTCTAGATCAAGCGTGATAACTTCTCCGGGATCTGACCACCAGACCGAATGCTGTAATTTATCGGTCCATTCTAAAGGAATCCATTGTAGCCCCCAGGTATATTTATTTTTCCGCCTCGCTTTTGTTTTTCGACGATGATTACGTTGCATTGGTTCACTAACTTTTAAATGCCCTTTGGATGCCCAGTAAATAGGATTTCCGGAAATTCGACTAAGCAAATTCTTTAAGTTCTCAGTTAACCCTCCCTGATTGTAACGCACATCTATAATCAAATTGCGCACATTTTGTTCCACTAACGCCTTAAAGGTTTTATTCAAGAAAGCATCAAACACTTCAGGATTCTCATTAAAATCATTAAACCATAACAAACTAGTCGTAGCCGTTAGCTTTGAATAATCATAATAAGCCCGAGGCCGGTTGTTGAGCTCTTTTTCAGAATCTGCCATAGGCACATAAAGTCCTGCTTTTTTCTCATGTTGCTTTTGTCCCTGAAAAGTATGCACCACTTGGTATTCTTGAGTGGAGAGCCCCATAGCAGCAAGCATCCAAGCAAAATCTAGCTGAATACGCTTATTTTGTCCCGTCACAGTCTCCATAACGGTGATTTCCCGCATTTTACTCAGCAAATGCTCAATTGGAGCCCCATTAATCATCAGCAGCTCAGCCCCAGAAGGTGTCGATGGCTCATCGGATAAATCAGCAGCAACATAGACTTTGTCTTGAATAATAACGACGGCTAATGGAAATAATCTTTCATTCTGTTGGCTGATATCGCCAAATTTGTCTTTAGGCAGTTTAATCTCGCTGTGAATATCTCGCAAATTAGCAACTAACGGTGCTATCCGCATAAAAAACTGGGAACGAGTTAATGGGAGTTGGAGCGATTGACGAATCTGGAAAAACTGACGGTTAAAACTTGCTTCATCAATTCTGGAAAAAGGCTCCGGATGAACAGTTAATATATATTGTTTAACCATATCCAGCTCTTCTCTAAGCAGCTCAGGGCTAATTTGAGTTTGTGATGCCACCGCAAAGAGCTCAGAAGCAGAAATGCCCTTGGACTGCTTTGTTGAATGGCTTAAGCAACCAGTTAGAAATACAGAAGCTAAAAAAATCCATAAAAATCTTCGTTTTAGAAGCATAAAAATAACAGCAAAATAATCCTGAATAATTCAGCATTGTAACTAGCGAAAGATCATTTGAAAAATAGTTTTATAAAGAATCAGAATGAGACAATACACCACTTCCTTAATATCTTCCCAAATAGCCTTATGAGTTATCGATAGATTTAACCTGTAAAACACCTTGAATATCACCGGTTTACACTGAGTAAGGTCAATTAACCCATGTTAATCATCGATAAGTTCAGCTAAAATGCAGGTACTGTTTATTGTCGGGCATTGATAATGTCGATAAATTAAAGACTGCTGTAATGAAAAAACCGAAAACTATTTGCGCAAAGCTTCCTACCAAATGGGGAGAATTTACAATCCATGCTTTAGAGAGTTCAACAGATGATAAGGAACACGTCGCAATTGCGATGGGAGACTTATCACTAGATGAACCCGTGTTATTACGAGTACACTCTGAATGTCTTACTGGTGACGCATTTTCTAGTTTACGCTGTGATTGTGGTCCACAATTAGAAGCAGCAATGAAAAAGATTGCAAAATTAGGCCGAGGTATGATTATTTACCTACGTCAGGAAGGACGAGGTATTGGCTTAGTTAACAAAATAAAAGCCTACGCTTTACAGGACGAAGGACAGGATACAGTGGAAGCAAATATTAATCTGGGCTTTAAAGCTGATCAAAGAACTTTTGAAGTAGCAGCAGAAATACTCGATGCCTTGGGAGTCAGCCAAGTTAAATTGATGACTAATAACCCCAGAAAGGTCGCAGCCCTTCAAGCTGCGAATATAAATGTGATCGAAAGAGTTTCCATGCAATACGGAAAAAATCCGCATAATGAAGATTACCTTTCTACCAAACATGGTAAGTTAGGGCATTTTTTTGATGAGTGATAAATAAAGTTTTTACCCAAAAATGCTCCGTTAATCACCAACGAACAAAGCACAAGAGGAAAATAAATTATATGAGTAACACTTTTCAGGTATTACTATCATCCGCCAAAGTTAACCCACTCTGGGGAGAGAACGCACCTCTATCATTCAATGAAACTGGCGCAATTATTCATATTCATCATTTAACTGACTCTCAGCTCGGTCTTGAAAACATTCAAAAGTGCGCACGAAAAATAAGCCAATTAAAGATACCTCATATCACACTAATCGGTGATTGGAGCCTTGAAGCACAATGGCATTTTTGGCAAGGCTTATATACTCCAAAAGTGGTTCCGGAATTAATATTTGCCTCACTAACGGCAGATGAAGAAAATTTACTGAACAGTAGAATAAAAGTTTATACTTGGGTCAGAAACTTAATCAATCAAACACCAGAAGAGCTATCCCCAGAAAAGTTAGCCACCCAAACAGGCGAATTTATTAGCCAGTTAGCCCCGAAGTTAGTCAGTTATAAAATTATTCGTGCAGAAGAACTGGAAGAAAAAAATTATGTTGGTATTCATGGAGTTGGTCGTGGAAGTGACCGTCCACCAGCCTTATTGGAGCTCGATTTTTGCCCTGAAAATTGTTCGCAGGAAGCACCGGCGGCCGCACTAGTTGGTAAAGGAATTACTTTCGATAGTGGTGGCTATAGCATGAAATCCAGCGTTGGTATGCTACACATGAAAGCTGACATGGGTGGTGCCGCAACCGTCGCTGGCGCTTTAGCTCTTGCAATTACTCAAGGTTTAAACAAAAGAGTTAAACTTTATTTATGCTGTGCAGAGAATCTGGTGAGTGGAAAAGCCTACAAACTATCCGATATTCTCAAATATCGTAATGGCGTTAGCGTCGAAGTCGTTAACACCGATGCCGAAGGTCGATTGGTACTGGCTGATGGTTTGATTGATGCCTCAGCCAGTGGCGCCGAAGTTATAATTGATGCCGCAACCTTAACTGGCGCTGCGGTAGTTGCCGTAGGCAATAATTATAATGCAGTATTTAGTCTGGATGACTCCCTTGCAGAAAAATATATCGCCTTGGCTGAAACGGAATTTGATCCAAGCTGGCGACTCCCCCTGACTTTGTCACATCAACATAACTGTCCTTCACCTTATGCTGATACTGCCAATAGTAAACCAATACCAGGTGGTGGTGCTGGCGGTGCATCTAATGCTGCCGGTTTCTTATCGCGATTTTTAAGCAATCCAGAAAGTGGCTGGTTACACATTGATTTAGCCGCTTGCTACCATGATTCAGAAAACGCTTTATGGTCCACTGGCGCAACAGGACGAGGCGTTAGAAGCATTGCTGCTTTGTTAAATCAACTATAATTAATAGCCGTACACAATGATAAAAAAAATCTGGCAGAAAATATTTGAGACATCCCCCGCAACTCAGGCAAAGTCGCATGAGTTGCGGGTGCTCGCTCGTGATCAACACCATGTTTCGCGCACGCAAATTAGTAAAAATGCACTTAAAGTCTTGTATCGACTAAACAGTGAAAATTTTGAAGCTTATCTAGTGGGTGGTGGTGTACGTGATATTTTATTAGGTCTTTCACCCAAAGATTTTGATATTGCAACGAACGCCACACCAGAGCAAGTAGGTAAAATTTTTCGTAATAGCCGCTTAATTGGTCGACGTTTTAGGCTAGCTCATATTTTGTTCGGACGAGAGGTTATTGAAGTCGCAACTTTTCGGGCTTCACATCAAGAATCTAGTTCCAATCATGCTCAAACCAGCACTCACGGTTTATTAGTCAGAGATAATGTCTACGGCAATTTAGAAGAAGATGCTTTTCGCCGAGATTTTACCGTTAACGCACTTTATTATTGTGCAAAAGATTTAACCATTCTTGATTACACTGGTGGTTTAGAGGATTTAGAAAAACGCCAATTACGCCTAATTGGAGATCCAGTTACCCGTTATCAGGAAGATCCCGTGCGTATTTTACGAGCGATCAGGCTCGCCAGTAAACTCGAATTAACCATTGAAAAAGCAACTGCGGCACCAATACCTCAACTAGCCAGTATGCTGGAACATGTTTCTTCCGCCCGTCTTTGGGATGAATGCAATAAACTTCTCTTAGCCGGGCATGCCCAAAAGACTTGGCTGCAACTTATGGATATGACTGTTGCTGAACATTTATTCCAACAAACTACGACTCAATTAAACCAAAGTGAGAATGCAGAAAACTTTCATCTTTTTGTTAATAAAGCACTCGAAAGTACTGATAAAAGAATTGCACAAAATAAACCTGTAACACCGGCATTTTTGTTTGCGGTATTTTTATGGGAACCACTACATGCACTCACTCAGCAACTGATTAGTAAAGGCTTGGTTCCCTATGAAGCAAATCAAAAAGCTGCCGCAAGAGTGCTCGATATCCAACGAAAAACTATTGCAATGCCTAAACGCTTTTCTATTGTCGTACGTGAGATCTGGAACTTACAAAGTCGCTTAGTTCACCCAAAGAAACGGGGCATTGAAAGTTTGTTACAACATCCTCGTTTTCGTGCCGCTTATGATTTTTTATGTTTAAGAGCACACGAGTCTGAAAACTTAGAAACACAGGCTGCTTGGTGGACAAAAATTCAAGATGTCCCTTATGAGGCACAACAGAAAATGATACGCGAACTTTCACCAACATCTCCCAAAAGAAAACATAGTAAAACACGCAAAAAACGTAATACAGGTAAATATGCCAAGCGAAAAACAGATCCTAAGGCATCATGAAAAAACAAAACGATAACTCAAATATAGCAACTGTTTATATTGGCATTGGAGCCAATTTACAAAACCCTATTAAACAGTTGAAACAAGCATTAGACACACTCAACACCCATCCAGAATTAAAAATCATAAAAACATCAAGTTTTTACCGTAGTGTCCCTATGGGGCCACAAGATCAACCTGACTTTATTAATGCTGTTTGCCAACTAGAAACTCAATTATCACCATTAGCTTTGTTAGACTGCTTACAAACAATAGAAAAACAACAAGGACGAGTAAGAAAAGCTGAACGCTGGGGACCAAGAGTTCTCGATTTAGATATACTCATGTACAATCAAGAAGAAATACACCAAGAACGCTTAATCATTCCTCATTATGGATTGCGTGAAAGAAACTTTGTAATATTGCCGCTCGATGAGATTGCTCCCAATCTCCAACTCCCAGATGGTACTTTAATTACCTCGTTAGCGGAAAATATCGAAAAACAAGGAATTGAAAGACTTTGAGCAACGTCAATCAAACACAAGAAAACTCAGCAAACAACACTACAAATAAATATTTTATTGCGGTAGAAGGCCCCATTGGTGTTGGAAAAACCACTTTAGCACAAAAGTTAGCACAATCCTTTCAGGGTGAATTGTTACTGGAGTGTGCCAATGAAAACCCTTTTTTAGAAAGATTTTATCAAGATCCAAAGTCAGGTGCCTTACCTGCACAGCTTTATTTTTTATTTCAAAGAACTCAACAGTTAAAGTCACTTATTCAGACAGATATGTTCATCAATACTCGGGTTGCAGACTACTTAATGGAAAAAGATCGTTTATTTGCCCGTGTAACATTGAATCAGGATGAATTAAATTTATACGAGCAGGTATACCAAAACTTAACCATTGATGCACCAACGCCTGATCTCGTTATTTATTTACAGGCACCTGTGGATGTATTACTCAAACGCATCCGACAACGAGGTGTGCAAATGGAGTTTTCTATTTCCGAAGAATATTTACAAAAACTCAGCGACGCTTACACTGATTTTTTTCATTATTATGACAGCTCTCCCCTGTTAATCGTTAATGCATCTGGAATGGATTTGGTCAACAATCAACAGCATTATGAGCAACTATTAGAGCGTATTGAGGAAACAACCAGCGGACGACACTATTTTAATCCGACTGTCATCTAATAACCTCTGTAAACTAATCATTAGCTTTTAGATATTTGGAAAGACCAATGCAGAAACAAAATTTACACTACCTTTTTTCGCTCAAACAAAAGGGTGAACCTATTACCGTTTTAACTGCTTACGATTATAGTTTTGCCAAGCAAGTTTCTGAAGCAGGAATAGAAGTTATATTAGTTGGTGATTCATTAGGAATGGTGATGCAAGGTCACCAATCAACAGTACCTGTTACGCTTGATGATATGTGCTATCACACTCGCTGTGTCGCTGCGGGCAATCAAGGAAGTTTAATCGTTAGCGACCTTCCCTATATGTCTTATGCTAATGTTGAGCAAACATTAAAAAACTCCGCTTATTTAATGCAAGCTGGTGCTAATATGGTCAAGCTAGAAGGTGGTGCCTGGTTAGCAGAATCAATTTCACAACTGACAGAAAGAGGAATTCCTGTATGTGCTCATTTAGGTTTAACTCCACAGTCTGTAGATGCTTTAGGCGGTTATAAAGTACAGGGGCGTTCGCAACAACAAGCCGATGAAATCGTTAAGGACGCACAACTTTTAGAACAAGCAGGTGCACAAATGCTGGTTTTAGAATGCATACCACAAGAACTTGCAAAAAAAATCACTCAAAGCTTAAAAGTACCAGTTATTGGTATTGGTGCTGGCAAAGAAACTGACGGTCAAGTACTAGTGCTACAAGATATGCTTGGACTGAACGGAGACTTTCAAGCTAAGTTTGTGCGAAATTTTATGCAGGATCACAGTGTCAGTTCAATACAAGATGCATTGAAATTGTATCGTTCAGAAATAAAAAACAAGAATTTTCCTGCTCAGGAACATTGTTTTAACTAAACCTTAATGATTGTTAAGTATTAATTATGAAAATTATTTCTTCACCAAAAGCATTGCAAAGCGACCTATTACAACAAAAGCGACAAGGAAAAACCATTGCTTTTGCACCAACCATGGGAAATTTGCATGATGGCCATCTTTCTTTAGTAACGCTCGGAAAAAAGCAGGCTGACCTTATGGTTAGCAGTATCTTTGTCAACCCAAAACAATTTGGTCCAAACGAAGATTTTGAAAGCTATCCAAGAACCCTTTCGAAAGACATCGAACTACTCAAATCTGTTGGCTGTGATTACTTACTAACACCAACTATTCAAGATATATATCCGCAGGGAGAAAAACAACATACCAGTGTCAAAGTTAACCGACTAACAGATAAACTATGTGGTGCAAGTCGTCCTGGCCACTTTGAAGGTGTGACAACTGTCGTCAATATATTGTTGAATATCGTGCAACCTGACATCGCTATTTTTGGTAAAAAAGACTATCAACAATTACAGGTTATTCGGGCAATGGTTAACGACTTGTTTTTACCCATAAAAATAATCGGTGCAGAAATCAGCCGCACACCCGATGGCTTAGCGCTCAGCTCACGCAATGGATATTTAACTGAAAATGAAAAAAAACAAGCGGTAGTATTGCGTCAAACATTACTCTGGGCAAAACAGCAAATATTGGCTAATGATACATTTCAGAGCATAGTCAAGGAAGCTCATGAAAAACTTAATTCTGAAGGTTTTACAGTAGATTATTTTGAAATAGTTAGACAAAGTAACTTAGAAATAGCAATCAACAATAATGAAAACTTACTCATCGCTGCTGCAGCTTGGCTCGGTAAACCGAGGCTAATAGATAATTTAGAAGTCAATTTTAGCGATAGCTAATCGTCACTATAAATTATCAATAGTGGCGATTAGCTATTGTGACACTGTCTAGAAAAAGCCAGCCATAGCATAAGCTGTTTTTGTAAACATTAAATCAACCGCATCTTTTAATTCAAGATTAGCTTGATTAGCTGTCGTTACAATACGAGTTCTATACTCTTTTTTATTGGACACTTCAGAATAAGTCTGGCGACTAGAACCTGCATCTGAAATTTTTGCGTCAACTTTACTATCCTTTCTGACATAAACACCTTTAGGTGCTTTCTCTTTTATTTGTACATCAGCAACTAACATATAAGTCACATCTTTGACCAAACTGCCAGAAATAAAATCAGCAGCGCCAGCAATAACACCACCAGCAGCAGCACCACGATAACGATTACTACTGTTTGCCATAGCACCAACAGCTGCACCAGCAGCAATTGATCCCACATATCCATGACTGAGTGCTGCTTCAGCAGCAGTCGGAGAGGTCTTCTCTAAATTAAGTACATAAACCACCATCTGAAACTGTGCTTCATCAGGATCATCTATAATTTGATAACCTGAACCACCTGGCTGTGAAAACTGCTCTACAACAAAATTTTTAAACTGACGTCGGTCAAATTCCATCACCCCACTACGAACATCCACATAAATTGTTCGTTTATCTTTGGCTACAGGGTCTACAAAAATTGCAGTACTCGTTCTGGTTTGAACATCCAAATCTTTTTTTGATAACAATGTTTGAGTTGCAGCACAACCAGCTAGCACACTAAACACAAAACCAATCACACCAGTTTTTACTATTTTTTTTAATTTATTATTCATAACACTCTCCATTAATATACTTTTATCAGGTATAAACCTGTTTATCCTCAGGTTTAAAAACTAACTCGTAAAATTATTTAGTACCAATAACGACCATAATAATGTCTATGGTAACGACATGACTGATAATACCGCCAGCCATAGCGATAAATATCTGCACAGGTATACCCCGCCTTCCAAAAGTCAGGGGCTTTTTTTTCAGGTTTTAAATCCTTAGCCATGGCGGATTTGATATAACTATCAATTTTTTTCTCATCTTCAACAGAAAATGGTTTTTCCATAACTTCAGCATTCAGTTTTTTCTGCATTTCAGCCATCTCATCTTCTTCACTAGCAAAAACAGCCACTGATGCAAACAATAATAAGAACGCCATGAGTTTAAGGAAGTAATAGGTGGGTGGGTTGTACATATGAAAATCCTCTTTTCAATCGATAAATAGAGCTTTACTAGAACAAAATATTTAGAATATTTAATATTTTTTGTATTGTTAATATCCTAAACAGGCGTAATTATAATCTAAGAACAAAAGTAAAAACAATCTAGAATCAGGCAAAGTTTATAGCCCAAACTAACTTATTTTA
>JAUIHB010000042.1 GCA_030432465.1 Gammaproteobacteria bacterium | reverse complement strand
ACTGCGATAAAATGGCAGTGTGTGAGAAACTGGACTCGCGCTGATAGCGAAGCCGTTGTACAATGGATGTACGTCATCGTTTTTACTCCGTGTATGAGTGAAACTTTGGCTAATCAGTGACAAAGGGCTGCAACCCTTGACAACTGGTGTCCGCTAATTTTAGGATTGGCGGTCTTTACTCTTCACTCGTTGGGTCGCATTTAACCTTGTAAAACATCTTACAGACCGAACGAGTTGCCAGACCATTTCCAACCACTAGCACTAATCATGCTACCACATGTATGAAAAGCGTACAGAAAAAAATCATTTAAAATTGAGATAATTTTGCAAATTTTTTAGCCTGCAAAAAATTAATTCCGAGAAAGAGAATGTCAGATAATATTTATCACCCCCCTGCTGCTAACAACACTCATCTTCAAGAAAATATAAACCAAGAGCATAAACTTTAATTAACCAATAAAAATTGGTTAAATTTTTTCTATTACCCCTTTTACCATTGGTAATATTCGGCGGCTTACTGGAATTTCTATATTCTCATTTAACACCAGAAAACCACTAGCAGAACCAGAAGATGCTCTAACGGATTTAATCGCTAATACACCATCTAAATTCACAAGGTAGGAACGATGTACTTTTAAAAAAGTACTGGGTAATTGGCTTTCCAAGCTTTTTAAGCTGCCACTATAAAGTACCTGACGTTGCTGGTTAAGATGAATTTCAACATAGTCTCCAGCCGCTTTACAAAACAGAATGTCATTTGTAGAAATAAGCTCAACTTTACCAGCACTGCTAATTTTTAATTTCTGTGGTGTTTGCGTTTGTTTATTTTGATCCAGTTTTAATTGTAACTTAGCGACTTGTTCTTGTTCTGTTTTTCTTTTCAATTGCTCTTTTACTAAGGCATTGGCTTGCTTGATAAAAAGAAAAAACATCATAGCGGTGATGATGTAATAAAACATCAGATCATGAAATTGATTAAAGTTTAATACCATCACCAAAACAAAAACAGCAAAGGCGATAAGATAAGCTAAAAGTTCTTTGGTGCGTTGCCTGATATACTGAGTGATTAATATCGCAATGGATATTAATGAGGGAACTGCGGTTGCTGCGGCTGTTTTACTGTCAAACCACTCAATCAAATAAACACTGATTGGCGTAAGGACTATGGCAGATAATAACCAGTAATGACGATTATTCTGAGGGAACTTGACTAAAATATGCAGTAATAAGCATAAACCAAATCCAGTGGCTAATAATACAATTACGATCAATCGGATATCGTGCAGTGGATAAGCGTAGCCAAATAGTCCTCGCGACATTTCAGCAAATAATTGTGTCGACGAAAATGCGGCCATTAGAAAAAAGAGCAAATACTTTTGTTTTGATCTGGATCGCAAAGATAACACTAGAAAATAAATTGCTCCCAAAAATAACGCACCAAATAGCATTAAGGATATATAGATGTTCTTTTTAAAAATCGCTGAAACATCCGTATATTGGCTGACTCCCATAAAGTTAATTGGTGAGCGTAATGTCACTAATGACTGATGAGCAGATAAATTAATAACCACATGATTTTTCCCAGCTTTAAGTATATTTTGCGGTAAATAAAATAGGACATCCATGTTACCCGGAATTTCGTCACGAGGCTCAATGGCTGGCGTACCATTAGTACCAAGATAGGTGTCATTAAAAAAAACTTCGCTGGCAGCTTTTCCAAAAAGATAAAAGCCTAGGGGCTTTCTCTCATTTAACAGCGTTTGCGGTAAGTCGATGCTTGCTTTCAGCCAGATGGCTTTATTTTGCGGATCCACATTTGTCAGTAAGGTGGTTTGGCAGGCTGGTTCTTTAAAGGTTGGTAGTTGTTCTTGGGTCTTGATTTCGGCAGCAGGACAAACAATTACGCTATTTTTTTCTACGGCAATAAATTCTTGAGCATGTAGGGAATGCAGATGACCAATCACACCTAAAATTAATACGGCTAGCCAATAATTTGCTTTATTCATTCTGTTATTACTACCTTTTTCACTCGACCGTTGGCCGAAAAAAAACGACCTTTGAAAGATTTTGCCTGAAAAATCAATACCTTTCATAGAATACTGCATGCTTTCAAGGATGGAAAGGCGATTTAATGGGGTTCTGTACTTTATGAAAAAGAGAACAATCAACATGAATTTATTAATAAAATGTATCCCGATTATCATGACTTTCAGCCTGCTGATAATACCAACCTTGTTAGTCGCTCAAAATATAACATCTGTCACTTATGAGAATGAAAAACCTATTATTTTTGAAACTCAATCAGGTAATAAAACCGATGCTTATCAAGGGATGTTTCAGGTTCCCGAAAACCGAGCGAATCCTAAAAGTCGTTTGATCCCTATTCATTATGTTCGATTTCCCGCGACAGGAAAAACCCAAGGCTCGCCTATCGTTTATTTGTCAGGAGGTCCAGGAGGTTCTGGGATCAATACTGCCAAATATCGAACTCGCTATCAGTTGTTTATGGATTTACGGGAAGCAGGTGATGTGATTGCCCTTGACCAAAGAGGTACTGGCGCTTCGCGAATTGTTCCTCGGTGTGTTTCAAGTCATAAGCTACCAATGGCAGAAACAATTTCAGCGGATAAACTTTCAGCCATTTACCGCGATGCTGGCAAAGAATGCATAGGATTTTGGCAATCAGAAGGCGTTGATGTATTTGGTTATAATACCCTTGAAAGTGCTCGTGATCTGGAAGATTTGCGAAAACATTTGCGGGCGAAAAAAATTACGCTTTGGGGGATTTCTTATGGTACTCATCTGGCATTGGCCAGTCTGAAGGTGATTGAAAGCAGTATTGATAAATTAATTTTAGCTAGCGCCGAGGGACTTAATCAAACGGTTAAACTTCCTGCCAGGACGGACGATTACTTTGACCGAGTACAGGCAGCCATAAACACACAACCTAAAGTAGCCAAACAATTTCCTGATATAAAATCTTTGATGCGTCAAGTACACCATCAGCTTGAAAAGGAACCTCTAAAAGTTAAAGCCAGCAAAGATAACGGGCTAAAATCCGATTTGTTATTTCAGAAAACTCATTTGCAAATGATTACTTCGGGAATGATTGCTGATCCAACCAATATAAGCTATCTGTTGGCACTTTATCGCTCACTCGACCAGAGAGATGATTCCGTTTTGCAAAAAGTATTAAAGTTTGGTTATTTTAATGATGACGTTCTTTCTTTTGATGTGATGTCTTTTAGTATGGATGTTGCCTCAGGTATTACAGATAACCGTTTAAGTGAAGTCAACCAACAAGCAAAGCAGGCATTACTTGGTGATTTTTTAAACTTTCCCATGCCCCATTTAAATCGCTTGGTTGAGGGAATTGATTTAGGTGATAGTTTTAGAGAGCGACCTGTGAGTGATATTCCCACGCTATTACTGTCAGGCACACTTGATGGACGAACCTATATAGAGAGCCAAATTGAAGCCACTCAGGGATTATCCAGATTAACCAAAGTTACGGTGCTCAATGCTGGACATAATTTATTTATGGCTTCACCTCAAGTAACTCAGGTAATTCAACGTTTTTTAAAAAACGAGAAAGTGGAAACTCAAGTAATCGATGTCCCGTTACCGTCATTTGAACTGGATAACTCATCCAATTAACTGATATTGAAATGAACTTAAAAAATACCAAAGTTTTACGATTGTGCGGTAATAGGTGGTATTGATAAAAGTAAAGGTAGTGGTATGAGTTCTCAATTTATCATGAGGAGTGTTTAGCTCCTCAAACTTAAACTGTAGGTTCTTAAATATTTAAAACAACCAAAAAAACATAACCTATTGATTTTATTGTAAATAATTGTATTTCATTGATAAAGGCTCAACTTTTAAGATACTGAAAAAGGACTTTTTGACTATTTATACCGTAAAACATTTCCACACTGACGATATTCAGACCTATATTTGATTACAGACTTAATTTATACTTGTTTTATGCTGAGCCAGTCATTATTTTTGAAAATATCCTTTTTAAGGAGCGGATAACAAGTAAAACTAAGCTTAGCCGGAAAGAAAATCGCTTAAATTGGATAGGAAACCAAAACCTTTGTTAATCAATTAACTAAACCATGAAAACAAACCAAAAGAGGATGGTTTACGGATGTTAAAGAAAAGTAGTACTCAAGAAATTTATGAAGATGTTAGCGAAGGCTCAACTAGTCGTATTCGTCAGCACTTTGATCTTTCGAGTTACGAAATGTTTAAGGTCGCAGAAAAAACAGCCAAAAAAATCAAAAGGAAATAATTTTTCATGGCTAAAATTTTTATACATAAATACCTAAAAGAATCACTGAGTCCTGAAAAGGCTCAAGATTTAGTTGACGACTTTAAAGACTACAAAGAAAGTAAGCGTTCCCCCGCCAGTTTTGTTGATGATACTCCGTATGATGTAACTTATAATCGGCTATTACAATCACAGCATATTCAATTAAAACACAAAGGCAGACAACCCATAAATCTGGTTCGCTTTAGACGTATTAATGGGTATTTATTAGTTTATTGTTCAGGACTTTTTGATAAGAACAATTATTTACTGATAGCCATCATTCGTTATTTTGATCCGAAAAAGTCAAGTGAGATCAATAATACCGATAAGGACAACCATTTTATGGCTAAGCTGGAAGAAATCGCTGAACGCTTTCAGCAAAAGTTTTAAAGTATACCATTGGATGCTAGTTATCTTGATTTAACCTTTATTATCTCTGTCTAACCAAACCGTTAAAGCTTTTCTAAAAAACCTTTCTAAAGCAGCTATTATCAAGTTACATTATATCAAATCGATAAATATAAATACCTGAGGCTTTTCCCAAGTTTTGGTAATGCTGAAATGTGGGAAACTTCCCTTCTTTAACAAGTTTATCGCGTAATCGATGCTGCTGTTGCGGTGTTAGCAGCATGCTTTCAGTATGTACAAAACACATTAAATCACTACAAAAATACTCCTTGCTGCTAGCGATTGAAGATAATACTCGGTCAGAGAATAACAATTCCAATTTACGACTGGCGGCTAAACTCCAATCATCTTCTTCACGCGAAAAGACGATTTTACGATGAAAATCAACTATCTTTTTTGATTGTAGTGCTTGTTTTAATTGAGCCAAAAACTCCGATTTCTTTGCTTTGTTATTGCGGAGAGCTAACTCTTGCGCTGCAAGACTTTTCATCTTAAGTTTTTCTGCGGATTGCTCTGCCAGATACTGATTAAGATGCCTGTTGGGAGCTTTTTCACTTAATGTCGGTTGGGAGAAATGGCTCGACGATAAGAAATCTTGTGGGTAAGCATTTAAGTCAGATAAAAGGAAAAGCATATAGACAAAGATTAAACCGGCAATAACTATCACCAGATTGACTAGTTCTCTGGGACTTTTACTGTTTGTATTTCTTGAGCTTACCATCATGATATTGTTCTTCACTTAATTCACTATTTACTTAATTCACTATTTATTTAATTCACTACTTGTCTAATTCACCGCCACTTAACCAGCTGTTCACTTAACGCAATTCATTAATTCGTTACTACTAACTCGCTACTCGTTTGTCAAAACCGTTGTTGCTCTCACCGGGGGTTATACAACTTCATTGCTGATTCTTTTATTGTCTTATAATTCGTGAAGGATATTTGTCATTATTCCGACTTTTACTAGTCTAATTCAGACAATTTAATAGTTGAGGAGGCCGTTAGAGGTATTTTTTGTTCAATTAATGACAAAGCCTGCTAGCTAATTAAGACAGATGCTAGATAAGCTATTCCAAATAGTTGAAGCATCATAAGTAACTAAACATAAAAAAAGGCCGTGCAATAACACGACCTTTTAACTTGCCTTTCAATCAATAACTAACGCTAAACCTAGCGACAGCTTGTAGCATTGTAATCAACGACTATGGAAGCACCACTTGACGTACCTGAAACCTTCAAGTAACCCCAGTACTGACTTTGATTACTTATCACAATACACTCGCCATTACCTGAGTTAGAAGATGAAGCCTGTACATTGGAACCATTTGGCCAGCCAGCGTTGCTATATTCTAGGTTAATATCACCAGTGCCATTACCACTAGAAATAGCAATACTGGTTGCACCAGAAACATCAGCTAGTGAAAACCACATGGTACTCTGATTGCTCAAACAAACCGCTTTATCGTCCTGTAATCTGCCACCAGTTTGTGGTGAGCTGGTATTACAAGCATTTGGCACGTTGCCGCCACCCGATGCAGTATAACTGCCTGTGACGTTAGTGTTGTAAGCGTTATAGCCAGCAATCATAATATGGTAAGTACCTGCTTTAGCATTACTGATATTACAAGTTTCCTGATTACCATTTAACCATGGTCGACAATCATAAGTTTGTAGGGTTGGTTGAGAGCCGTAACGTACATACAAGTCTGCATCGCCACTACCGCCATTAATTTTAAAGCTTAAATCACTCGCATTTGCAGGTACCTGCATAGTGAAATATGTTTCTGAACCTTGTGCGCCCTGAACAGGAACCGCCACGCCATTGGTTAACTCAGAGCCATTATTAACTGCACTTACCGTTGCAGTCGTTGTAGCTGAGTCACTTAAACCGCCATCATCCGTTACCGTTAAAGTAACCTGATAAGTTCCTTCTGCGCTATATTGATGGGTTGGGTTAGCTGAGCTGCTAGTCGTACCATCACCAAAGTTCCATGCGTAGCTGCGAATTGTTCCGTCACTATCAACTGAACCGGCACTGCTGAAACTAATTGCTGCATTAACTGCACCGCTATAGGGTCCATTAACTCTAGCTGTTGGCGCTACATTACCACCTGTGCCGTTAGCTAAATCTTGTGTCCATTGAGTAAACTCATTGCTGTAATTACTTACCCAAGAGTTTAAACGTGACTTATAAGCGCTCCAATTACCAGCACGCGTTGATGCCAACATTGCATTGACTTCATTTTGATGCCGCTCAAACATGAAACGAACAGCTAAATAACCCCAGCGATAAATACGATCTTGATCAAAACCATCATAAGTCGTTTCAAAAATAGTACTCAGGTTATAAACCGAACCATCTTTGATGGTATCAATGGCTGCCTGATTATCATTTTGTTTAGCCACATACTCAGCAACACCTTCGGTCCACCAAACAGTTCGCTCAGTTGGCGCATTAAAATCACCATACAGATCAAAACGCCCATCTAAATAATGAACATACTCATGCTCAAGGTTCCAGACATAATGATCAGGATTTGCGTAGCTGGCTTCATAAGCAATAAACTTAGCTTGATTACCAACCACCGAAGGATCTCCTTCTAAATACATACCACCGTTGTTAGTATTAATTTTGAAAATTGCTTTGGCGTATTTACCATAGTCCGTATCACTATCAAAGATGTTCACTTGTAAAAACGTATTATTATCATCAGCAACCGGAGTATTATTGGTCTCTAATTGATCATGAAAAAGTGTTTCTTCAAATCCCATTTTTTGACAAGCTGAGTTAAGCTGGGTACTTGTCATATTTTGTGAACGAATTTTAATTGTCGAACTACAAGTATGACTTTGTGATAACACCTGCGCTTCGATTTGAGCAGCAAAGCCACAGATATTATAATCCGCACAGTTACCATAGTACTCAGCGGTATCGGCCGCAGCTAACCAGACAGCATCACCATTTCCAACCATTTGATAAGTTGAAAAAACTTGATTAAGTGCGCTATCAACAGAGCTTTGAATCGGTGTACCTGAATAAGCTTTTAGACGGCCCAACTCTCCGCCGGCGTTAGCTACCATAAATTCAGCATCACTGTTAATCATCCAGCTGCTTAATGCAAAGTTGCGTAGTGAAGTTACCAAAGCGTTATCACTGCCGACTTGATTAACAAAGTTAGAATTCCATTGGCCACGGAAAATTAACGTAAAAAAACCATTAATCGCGTTACGCATATTCCATTTATTGGCATAACTTTGATTCCAACGATTCAACCAGCTTTTTGCCACAGGTAAATAAACATCCTGCTGCTCAGAACTATCCATTGTGATGATAACTTCTGTTAATGTTTTACCGTGGTTGTCGTTATCATCATAGAAATGACTATTATTGACAAACGCATCGAGTGCGCCTTTAACCGATGGTTTTACCCATGTCGAAAAAGTAATGCCGTCATTATAGAATTCAGCAAAATAGCCAGCACGAATGTATAAAAACATTGCTTCAATATCAACATTACCACCACCAGTATAACTAGTGGATAATCCTTTAACGCTGTTGGCTACTGCATATACATTATCGGAAGTAAACGTTCCGACCTGTACACCTGAAGAAGCACTGAACAATTCATTGACACAAGTAGTTCCCTGAGCTTTGATCTGATTAATCAAGGTTGTTGAGTTAGATGTAACAAATGCATTAACATCACAAGCAATAGCAGCATTTTTAGTCTGTAAACCGCTTTTCAATGATGATGAATTAAGCAAACTGACCTCTTGATACTGGCTCTGAGCTGTAGGTGGTACTCTTAAAGAGTGAGCGTTCAGTTTTTGCTTAGCTGAAGAATGTTTATGATTTGAGTGTTTTGGGTGACCGTGTACCTGAGGCGTTGAGACTTGTTGCCGTGGCGCAGTTATCTGTGCTGAGTTTTCTGCTACAGAATGACCAACTTCTCCCTTTGCTATTGCAGGTAAAGTGGCCATGCTTCCCAAACCCGTCAATATTGCCGACAGCGGGAAGATGAGTTTTGTAATTTTCATATTGTTGTACCTAATTAATTATTTTTAACTTGTCATTGGTTGACTAATATTTTTTCGACTTTCCGTTCTTACCTATTGCGCAACTACCAAGAACTGATATAGAAATAACACATAGATTACTTTGCGCGCAATATATTTTATTTTGTAATACAATATAAATATGTAATTTGTGTTCTATAACACTTTTTTGCATTAGCTAATAATTACTTTTTTCTTAGCAAAAACCTAATAAAAATTATTTTTACATGCACATTAAAATAATTTATTATTCATTAAAGCGCTATTACAGATAAAGATTCTCTTTATCATCATGAATGTTCTAACAATGGGTTTCTTTCAATAAAAATAGATAATAAAGATATAAATATGCAATATCAGGGTAGCTGCCATTGTGGCCACATCACGTTTGAGTTTATCAGCCAAACTATCACGGAGGGACTTCAGTGCAATTGTTCAATTTGCCGAAGAAAAAACGCTGTCATGTCATTAGCTTACTTTCCTGCTAACCAATTCAACGTAAATATTCCTCTAACTCAGCTTGGCCTCTACCACTGGGGAGATAACGACGTTGATCATTACTTTTGTAAAAACTGCGGTATTTTTCCATTCAATCGAGTGAATATAGACACAGAAAAATTTCGCGTGAATTTGGGTTGCGTGGATGGCGTTGATATCGATCAACTCACGATTCAAAAGTTTAATGGTCGTGATGAACTTTGATGAAAAGATAGTATAAAGTACTCAGATAAACCTTACCCACTTAAGGCATATTATCTAAAAATGAACAATATACTAACTCGTAAAACATGCAGCCCACGAATAGTGATTATGATTGAACTCAAATTCCGAAACTTTATTTAATTTGAGTTTATTAAAGTGAGCGGATAAAGATCGTTGATTAGTGTTATTAATAAAAGTTGCCATTATCAAAAAACGATTACTCATGTTATCTAATGCAAAATTAAATATTTTTTCAAACACTCCTGTTCCTCGATAATCTTTATCAACACAAACAGGACCATACTGATAAGAGTTACTTAAGGTTAACTGGGTTTGTAATAAATAAATATTATCCAGCTGTTTTATCATTTCACAAAAAATAGGCCACTGAGACCAATACATCCAAGACGCAGACATCGCATAAGCGATTACTTGGCTATCAAGCCTAGCAATAAACAGTCCCTTTTCATCAAGGATAAGCTTTTCCAGTTGCGTCATTGAAAAATCGGTTGTGATAAAGCCATCCTGTTTATCGTTTTCATTAATCGTATTAATTTGATATTTTTTATGGAGTGCTAAAACCTGAGGAATATCCGCAACAGATGCTAATTGAAAGCTCACATTCGATAGATCAATTTTTTTAGATTTCATTTTTTATGATTCCAGAGGGTTTATCTTTTGATGTAAAAAAACCAACAAGCTGTATAGACAACTAAATAATTGACTCTTATTCCGATAGCGAAAAGAATTTTCTGTCAAAAAATAATATTTCTTTTAACTTATTTTATATTAGAAAAACTTAAACATTCCATCAACTTAACTAACTTGTATATACAATAAAACACAAAAAAGCTATATAAATTAGTTATTTAGCGATTGCAATCAATTTGAAAGTCTGTAAAAATCCAGCTCATGAAAACTTTAAATTCAATCACAATCATCAGCTCTGCTGTGCATCATCACCATCATCATTCCGATGAGGGTGCTTTTGTTTATGTGTAAATAATTTAAAACATAAATTCTTAAAGCCCCGTTTACCAAGTAGCCGGGGCTTTTTTTATGCCTCTGCAAAATGATAAACGGATGCAAACTTAAAATGAATACTAAATTTGAAATTAAACTAAATTGAGGCGATTAACATGACTTTAAAACTTGTATTACCAAAAGGCAGAATCAACACTAAAGTTTTACAGCTTTTATCTGACTGCGGCATTGAATTGATAGGTGATGAACGTAATTATCGCCCTAAAGCTTATGGATTTGATTTGGAAGTTAAATTACTCAAAAGTCAAAATATTCCATCGCTGGTGGAAATGGGACAACACGACATAGGCTTTGCCGGCATTGATTGGATTGAAGAGCGTGAGTGCAAAGTAGAAGTGTTAAAAAATCTGGGTTTTGATCCAGTAAAAATTGTGACTTGTATACCAGAAGATTGGGACTGGCAAGAAATGCAACAACGCAAGTTAATAGTTGCTTCAGAATATAAACGTATTGCGAAAGTCTATTTAGATAAACTCGGTGTCAACTATCAATTATTACGCTCATACGGCGCTACAGAAGTTTTTCCACCCGAAGATGCAGATATGGTGATTGATAATACTTCCACAGGTACAACTATTCGCGCTAATCGTCTAAAAATAGTCGATACCGTAATGGAAAGCTCGACTCAATTTATTGGTAACTCACAAGCAATGCAAGATTCAGGAAAGCGCCGTGATATAGAAGATTTACTCACTTTAATGCAAGGTGTGTTAAATGGACGTGATCGTGTTTTACTTGAAATGAATTGTACCAATGAGCAGATCAATTCAATTGTTGAGCTCTTACCTTCTATGCGTTATCCAACGGTTTCCCGACTTTATCAAGATAAAGGGTTTGCAGTAAAAGCCGCTGTACAAAAAAATCAAATTCGTACATTAATTCCTCAATTGATTGCCGCTGGTGCGACTGATATTTTAGAAACACCAATCCGCAAAGCATTATAGGTTGATAAGAATAACAAAGACTTAAATTTAGTTGAGGAAAAACCAATGAATAAGCTGCTCAAACTTGATTTTAATGAGCGTTGTGACAAACCTAGCCCGCTGATTGCCGAGTATCCTTATGGTGATGATTTATGGCTTTATCCTGAGCGACAAGCTTTGGAGAAAAAAATTGCTGCGCTAAATAATGTCTCACCATCACAGGTACTTTGCACTAACGGTGGCGATGAAGCAATTATGCTTTTAATGCGAATTATTAAAGAAACTGCGCAGCTTATTTTACCGCTTCCTGCATTTTCTCAATACACTTGGGGATTGGATAGTTGGAAGCTTGATAACATTCAATTACCCGGCAATAGCGATTTAAGCATCAATGTGACAGAAACACTAAAGGCAATTAATACTACTCCTAATGCTGTCGTTGTGATCACTCGTCCTAACAATCCTACTGGCGAAGTCATTTCCTTAACAGATTTGTTAACTATTATTGAATCAGCTAAAGCTAATAACAGTTGGGTCTTCCTAGATGAAGCTTATATTGAATTTAGCCAAACAAAATCTGTTGCAGAACAACTGCTCAATGACTTTGATAATGTTGTTGTCTTACGCACCCTTTCAAAAGCTTATGGTCTTGCGGGAATACGTTTAGGTTACTTACTGGGTTCTGAATCACTTATTCAAGCATTTACTCAGCGCTGTTTACCTTTTAATGTACCTCAACCAAGCCTACAAATAGCTCAACAAGCCTTAACCTCAGAGAACCGTGAGGAAGTTGATGAATATTGCCAAGTAATTATAAAAAATCGTCAACAGATTTCTCAGTGGCTACAAAGTAATAATATTAAAGTTCTCCCGAGCGAAGCTAATTTTTTAATGCTAAAGCTGCCATTAAATCAAGCTATTGCCATAAAATCTTTTTTGGCAAAAAATAATTTACTTGTTCGTTCTTTTAATATTCCAGAACTTGCAGGCTGTTTACGAATAACCATTCCTTATGAAATCGATCGCTTAATGACTCTTTTAAAACAAACATTGGTACCTGAACTTATCTGTTTAGATATGGATGGAGTACTCATTGATACTTCAAGTAGTTACGATGAAACGATAAAAGCCACGGTAAAAAAAATGGCAGATATCTTAGTGAGTCAAGAAGAAATTTATCAATACAAAGACAGCGGTGGTTTTAATAATGACTGGGTGCTTACACAAGAAATACTAAAACAAAAAGGTTTCGACTATAGTTTAGAGGCAGTTACTGAAGTTTTTCAACAGCTTTACCTTGGTGATAATAATGATGGCTTTGTTGCTAATGAAAAGCCATTGATAAACCAGTCTCTTATTAATCGAATAAACCAAGTACAAAAATGTCAATTTTCAATTGTCACTGGGCGCCCTAGAAATGAGGCTGATGCAGGTCAAGCTTTATTAGGTTTAAGTCAACTACCAAGCGTGAGTCTGGATGATGTAAAGCAACCAAAACCTTCGCCTGAAGGAATAAGAAAACTACAATGCAAATACTCAAATTTCAGTTGGATGTGCGGCGACAATCCCGACGATATGCAAGCCGCGAACGGGTCGAATTCACTCGCCATTGGTATTGGCAAAAGAAACGCAGCCGCACTTTACCAAGCCGGGGCCGATGTAGTAGTGAAGAGTATCAATGAATTAGAGGAATGGTTATGTCCAATCAAGTAAACAGTTTTTCAATTAGTCGAAAAACTAAAGAAACCGATATTCAAATTACACTGAATGTTCGGGGTAGTCAAAAAATTACCGTTAACTCCGGCATAGGGTTTCTTGATCACATGCTTGAACAATTAGCCTCACACGGTCGCTGGGATTTAGATGTTCAGGTAAATGGTGATCTGCACATTGATGATCATCATACGGTTGAAGACATTGCTATCTGTTTAGGTGAAGCGTTACAAAAAAACTGGCGTTCTTTGAGTTCCATGCAGCGTTATGGGCAAAGACTTTTACCGATGGATGAAGCGTTAATCATGTGTGCTATTGATTTAAGCGGACGCGGAATTTATGTTGGAGATCTAGAGTTTACTCGGGAGAATTTAGGCGGTGTAAGCACCGAAATGTTTGAACATTTTTTCAGAACATTAGCAGCAAGTAGTGCTATGACTTTGCATATAAAGCCTATGTATTTTCGAAATAATCACCACCTTATTGAGGGTTGTTTTAAAGCGGTAGCTTATGCATTACGAGAAGCCCTGAGCCCTGCCAATGGAGAAAATACGACCAAAGGCGTGTTATAAACAAACATAATTTTTTTATATGGTTTTAAAACAATGAAAAAAATTCTTATTATAGATACCAAAGCAGGAAATTTATTTAGCTTGAAAGCAGCTATTGAACGATTAGGCTTTTCAGCAACAATTTTAGCAGCGCCAGATGATAATGTGTTTGATGGTATCGTAATCCCCGGTCAGGGACGTTTTGGTACCGTAATGAAAAATTTAAATGCTAATCAGTGGCCTGATTATTTGCAGCAAGCCAAAACTAAAAATATTCCAATGCTAGGAATTTGTGTTGGTATGCAAATTTTTTTTGAAGGCAGTGATGAAGATCCAGAAGCTGTTGGATTAGGATGGTTTTCTGGTAAAGCTCAAAAACTTAATTTTCCTAAAAAACCCATGGTAGGCTGGGCTAAATTAGACTCAAACATTTGGCCGCAATCCATAGTTTATTTTGTAAATAGTTATGCAGTTAAACAAAGTGAACATAGTATAGCAACCACATTTTATGGTGAACAGTTTTGCGCGGCAGTCAAACAAAATAGTTTTGTTGGAGTACAGTTTCATCCAGAAAAATCGAGTGAAGCAGGTGCACAAATTATTGCTCAAGCTTTATCAGGCAACACTGCGCGATCAAATGGTGATTTAATATGAGTATTCAGGAAGCAAATCAAAACAGTTTAATGCCAAGAGTTATCGTTTGTTTAGACGTAGACAATGGTCGAGTTGTTAAAGGCACTAACTTTAAGCAAATGCGCGATATGGGCGATCCTGTAGAGCTGGCTCTCGCTTACGAAAATCAAGGTGCTGACGAATTAGTTTTTTTGGATATTTCTGCCAGTAACGAAAATAGACCAACTGCTTTAAAACTAGTTACTGACATTGCTAAAAACTTGTCCATTCCTTTTACGGTTGGTGGAGGTTTAAAAAAGCTCGACGATGTTAAAGCATTTTTAGATGCTGGAGCAGATAAAGTTGCCCTTAATACAACAGCTATCCTAAAACCCGACATAATTAACCAAACAGCTATGGCCTATGGTAGTCAATGCGTTGTCGTTGCAATAGATGTTAATAAGGACAGCGATGGAAAGTTAGGTGTCTATATTAATGGTGGTCGTCAATTAGTCGAAAACGAATTTTTTTCCTGGTGTAATGAAGTTGCAGACCGAGGAACAGGAGAAATTCTGTTAACGGCAATGCATAAAGACGGAACGGGCAGCGGTTTTGATACCGAACTTACTCAACAAGTCAGTAAAAACGTTCCCGTACAAGTTATCGCCTCTGGTGGAGCAAAAACAGAGCAGCACTATTTAGACGCTTTTACACATAATGCCGATGCATGTTTAGCCGCAGGTATGTTCCACTCGGGAGACTACACGGTAGGACAGGTTAAAGAATATTTAGCTAAAGCTGGATTGATTGTCCGGTAATTTTTGCACAACGATTTAAATTAATTATTTTAGGAAACAATATGCTAATTCCATCGATAGATCTAATGAATGGTAAAGCCGTTCAACTAAAACAAGGTAAAGAAAAAGTTCTTGAGCGAGAAGATATTTTTGATTTACTCGAAGAGTTTTCCGTGTATGGCGAAGTTGCGATTATCGATTTAGATGCAGCGTTAGGCAAAGGTAGTAATAAAAATTTAATTTTTGAATTGCTAAAAAAACATCCCTGCCGTGTTGGTGGAGGTATCCGCGATCTGGAAACAGCAAAAGAATATATTAAAGCCGGTGCAAGTAAAATTATTATTGGAACAAATTGTCGTAAAGACTGGGTAAAAAAACTCTCAAAAGACAGTTTAATCTTTGCGATTGATGCTAAAGGTGACTATTGGTCTACCCAAGGTTGGCAAAATACTGAAGGAGAAAAAGTTCTCGATCTTATTCCTGAGCTGGCCCAAAATTGCAGTGAGTTTTTGTATACTCAAGTAGAGAAAGAAGGATTACTACAAGGTCTTGATCGGGAGCGCATTAAGCAAGTTATCAAAGCCTCCTCTGTTCCTGTGACCATCGCTGGCGGTATAACGGAATTAGATGACATCGATTGGTTTACTAAACTCGGTGCTAATGGACAAATAGGCATGTCTATTTATACAGGAAAATTAAAGTTAGTGGATTGCTTTTTAACCCAAGTTGATTTTGTTAAAGCTCCTTTAGTTCCAACAGTTGTACAAGATGCCGATACAGGAAAAGTTTTAATGCTAGCTTATTCTAACCAAGAGTCGCTTACTCAAGCTTTGTCGCAAAGAAAAGGTATCTACTGGAGTAGAAGTAGACAAGAAATCTGGGAGAAAGGTTTAACCAGTGGTAACCAACAAAAGTTAGTTCAGGCTGATGTTGATTGTGATGGCGATACTATTTTGTTTCGTGTAAAACAAAAAAATAATGCTTGTCATTTTGATCGTTACAGCTGTTTTGCCAGTCAAAAACCGAATTTTAATCTAGAGCGTCTCACTCAGTTACTTGAGAAGCGACAAGCCACTTTACCAGACAATTCCTTCACCACTCAATTATTTAAGTCGGCTGAATTCAGAGCTGAAAAAATACGCGAAGAAGCGGAAGAATTGATCGAGTCTGAAGATTTCAGCGAAGTTCGCTGGGAAGCTGCTGACTTAATTTTCTTTGCTTTAACTGATGCACTGGCAAAAGGTGTTGATATAAATGATATCACCAATGAATTAAGGAGTCGGTTTAATGATAATTAAAGCTCAGAACTGGCAACGTCCAAGCTTAGATAATGATAACAAAATTGCACAGACGGTCTGCGGCATATTGCAGAAAATTGCACAACAGGGAGACAAAGCGATCGATGAATATTCGTTAGAATTTGATGGACAAAAACCTTTAAAGATTGCATTAAAGCCTTTTGAGGAATATGCGTTGTCACCCGAGCTGAGTGATGCCATCAGGCTTGCTGCAGCACGTATTGAAAAGTTTGCTTCATTTCAAATGCAACCAAACCAATCAATGACATTCAGCGATGATTTTGGTACCTATGGGCAAACCGTTTCTGCCATCGAAAAAGTTGCCGCTTATATTCCCGGAGGAAGATATCCTCTAATTTCAACAGCTTTAATGACTTTGATCCCCGCTCGTGTCGCTGGCTGTCCGATAAGAATTGCCTGCTCTCCTTCTGCGGATCCTGCTATTCTGGCTGCAGCATCTTTAGCTGGAGCAACCGAGTTTTGGCAAATGGGAGGAGTACAAGCCATTGCTGCATTTGCTTATGGTTATCAAAATATTCTTCCGGTAGATGTGGTTGTTGGTCCCGGCAATGCTTGGGTAAACGAGGCAAAAAAGCAGTTACAGTCAAAAGTTAAAATTGATGGGTTAGCTGGTCCAAGCGAATTACTTGCTATCTGTGATGATGAACAACCTATTGACTGGATAGCATTGGATGCATTAGCCCAAGCAGAACATGATCCGCTCGCCTGTTCAATTATTACCAGCGATAGTTCAAATTGGCTCGTCAGCTTACTTGCACATATTGAAAGTAAGCCAGATACCAAAAAGCTTTTAGACAATCAACAGATTGCCCTTGTTTATGCAGAAACCCCCGACGAACTCATTAAGTTTAGCGAAACCTACGCACCGGAACATTTGATGTTGTGTCATAACCAGATAAAAACGGACAACCTGAGCAATTATGGTTCTTTATTTATTGGTGCGAATAGTGCCGTCGCATTAGGAGATTACATCACAGGACCTAATCATACTTTGCCAACTCTAGGATATGCACGCCAGACAGGTGGGTTAAGCGTGAATACCTTTTTGAAAACAACCACTACTCAAAATATTAACGAACAAGGAAGAGTCGCGTTATCAAAAGCTGCGAGCAATATTGCGCAAGCAGAAGGCTTGGTTTACCATCGTAAAAGTTTGTTAGTCAGAACCAAGTAAATTTCAATTTTTGGCTCTACAATAACGTTTTCGATATTTGCGTTCAAAGAGCCAGTCCCTCTGGAAATATATGCTTATTTCAAAAAGAAATGATAATAGGAGAAGTTATTATGCATATTATTCTGGGTATTAGGGCGTGTTTATCTTTCATTCTTTGAGATTGTTGCGGTTAAAATTTTGCCAATCGAGGCGCGCGGAGCGTGGTTTAGTCACTCTAAATCAGCGACAAGTAACGAAGAGTGACGAAATTTTA